>CAIXHZ010000060.1 GCA_903919375.1 uncultured Actinomycetes bacterium
ACGGTGCGCTTCTTGGCGGTCCGCGCCGTCGACTTACGAGCTGAAGTTGCGCGCGACGCCTTCTTCGTTACCGTCGCCTTGACAGGTGCGGTGGTCTGATCTGGAGTAGAAGTTCCTACTGCTGGAGTTGGATTGGCAGGTGCGGGGGTTGTGTCGGCAAAGGCGCCGGGCAAGCTTCCCACCCCGAGCGCGGCGGCAAGAAGGATGGCTGAAACGATCGAACGGTTCGGGGAAATTGAGTTTTTCATATATCTGCTCTCTTTAAAGATTCTTCATCTTCATCTCGGTTTTCACGCCCCGAATGGGCGCGCAGCGAAATAGTGCCGATATTCATAAGAGATTGAGGGTGGCGAGCGGGGCAACTGTGCATTCCACAGCCAAAGTAATGGCAGGATTGCCCCATGTCAGTAACTAGCGAGGGATCTGTACCAAGCGGATCACGGCGCGATCAATTTCAGCCGATGATTCAGGTATTTGAGCCCCACCGAGCATCGCTGCCGCCCCTTGGCCCGTATATTCGGGAGTTTTGGCGAAGACGCGCCTTTGCTATCGAACTCTCCCGCTTCGCCGATAAGGCGGAGTACCTTGATTCTAAACTCGGCAAAGTCTGGCTCGTTCTGAACCCTCTCCTCTTGGCTGTTGTCTACTACTTACTTGTGAGCGTTATTCGTGGTGGCCATACGAAGACAAATGGCCTCACCACCTTGTGCCATATTTTAATTGGGCTCTTCACTTTTTACTTTGCCCAAAATTGCATCAATTCGGGGGCGCTCTCCATTACCGCCGGTGGACGATTGATTTTGAATCAAGCTTTTCCTCGCGCGCTACTTCCCTTTTCATCGACAATTAGTTCGTTCTATCAATTCTTGCCCACTATTCCGGTTTATATTTTTGTCGTTGTCGTCGGAAAGTTTTTCTACCCCACAACGAAAGTACCTTCAGTCACATGGAGTTTCTTATGGGCACCCATCGTCATCATCCTTCTGGCCGTCACGGGCTACGGTCTCTCGCTTCTATTTGCGACAATGAATGTCTACTTCCGCGACACCAATAAATTGCTCACCTACTTCACTCGCATTTGGCTCTATGCCTCACCCGTCTTGTGGCTTCCTGAGACTCTTCACGGAGCTAGCAAAGCAATTCTCTATATCAATCCACTTGGGCCGGCTCTTGCCTGCACCTCGCGTATCTGGATCGAAGGAAAATCGCCCACCACTCTCAACCTCATTGGGTTAGTGGGTTGGGCCGTTATTGCATTGGTTGCAGGCGGATACTTCTTCATATCAAGGGAGCGTGACTTTGCGGTCCGAATCTAAAGCCCCAGTGGTGATGCCAGAAGAGCTTGCGATTCGCATCGAAGATCTCTCTATCAAATATAAGATCAATGTTGATACTAAACGCACCCTCAAGAATGCAGTTATGCGTGCCAGCAAGGGCGAGAAGGTCCGCACTCGCACTGTTGAGGCTGTTAAGCATCTGACACTCGATGTTCCACACGGTTCAGTACTTGGAATTGTTGGCGCCAATGGCGCAGGTAAATCAACGCTCATGCGTTCGATCGCCGGAATTTTGCCACCGACCGAAGGTCGAATTATTGTCAATGGCAAGATTTCTACCTTGCTCGCACTTGGAGTTGGTTTTAACCCGGCCCTCTCTGGCCGCGACAACATCATCCTTGGTGGCTTGGCTTCGGGAATGACTCGAGAAGAGATTGAATCCAAGACCGATGAGATCGCTGCTTTTGCTGCCCTTCCCGATGGTTTTATCGATATGCCCGTGCGCACTTACTCCAGCGGTATGTATGGCCGAGTCGCCTTTAGCGTTGCCGTCAATATGACGCCCGATATTTTGCTCCTCGACGAAGCACTCTCTGCTGGCGATGCATCTTTTAAAGAGAAGTCATTTACTCGAATGCGCGAACTCTGCGAAGAGGCTCGCACAATTGTGATTGTCTCGCACGCATTGGCCACCGTAACCGAGCTCTGCGATACCGCGATTTGGATGCATAAAGGACAGATGTTGGCGAAGGGAAAGCCGGAAGAGATCGTCGACCAATATCTAAAATTCTTAGATGTCGGCGCGCTTCCATCAAACTTCGAGGATATGTAAGTGACGCTGGCGCATCACGTCACCATTCTCTCATCGACAGACGAATCTACTGATGCTCGGTTGCATCGACTCTGTGGCGCACTTGTTCGAGATGGCGCACAAGTAGATATTTGGACCCTAGGTGGATCGCAAGGTGCGCCTGCTGGTGTGACTTTTCATAAGGCTCCAGGGGGAAAGAAATTTACCTCGCGAATCTGGCGTGATCTGGTTTTGCCGCTTCGCGCTGAAGGTCAGACCGTTATTGTCGTCGCACCCGATCTCCTGCCCATGGCCTATCTCGTTACTCGACTTCGCAAGCAGAAATTAGTTGCCGATATTCATGAAGATTATCTTCAGCTTCTGCGAGATCGCGCCTGGGCAAAGGGTGTGATCGGATTTCTAGCAAAACTGGTTGCACTCGCGGCTACTGCTATAGCCCGGCGCGCTGATCTCACCACAGTTGCCGACGTTCAGGTGCCACCTTTCGATGCACGCAATCGCTTAGTTGTTCGCAATATGCCAGATATATCGCTGCTCACTCAAAGCGGTGATCTTGCAGAGGTTCCCCGGGCGATTTACATTGGCGACGTTCGCCAATCGCGTGGACTCCATTTAATGTTAGAGATTGCGGATCAAACTCCGGGGTGGGAATTCGACATCATCGGAAACCTTTCAGGAGTGAGCGCCGAGTATGTAGAGAAGTGGCGGAATGCGAGCGCAGCATCAGCTCGAGTGCACTTCCATGGAAAGCTTGCACCCCACGAGTCCTGGAAATTTGCCGAAGGCGCGTGGGTGGGCCTCACCCTTCTCCAACCCACGCCAGCTTTTATCGAAGCCGTTCCCAGCAAACTCTACGAATATATGGCCGTAGGACTTGCGACTATCTCGACCTCACTTCCCAGGTGTGCCGCATTGATCGCAGAAAGCGGTGGTGGCGTGGTGCTCGATAGCGCTGCCGAGATCTCCCGCCAGCTCCAAGCGTGGGCTCACAATCCCGATGACCTCATTTCCGTGCGCCGCTGCGCAAGCCGATGGGCGCAGGCAAACCTGAATAGTGAGCGTGAATATGGCGCATTTGCCCAAGCGGTGAAGGGGTTAAGCAGGGGCTAACTAGTAGGCTTCGAGCGTGATTCACCCCAGCGTACGGACCGCCCCCGGAGCAGATATTGATCCCACTGCCACAGTTGGCGAAAACTCCTCTATCTGGCATTTAGCCCAAGTCCGTGACCAGGTGGTCATGGGAAGTGGCTGCATCATTGGCCGCGGTGCCTATATTGGATCCGGCGTCACCATGGGCGATAACTGCAAAGTTCAGAATTACGCACTGGTCTACGAGCCAGCTGTAATCGGCAACGGTGTCTTCATCGGACCTGCTGCCGTACTCACTAACGATGAATTTCCTCGCGCCGTCAATCCTGATGGCACCTTAAAGTCAGGCGCTGATTGGCACGCGGTCGGAGTCAGTATTGGCGATGGCTCCAGTATCGGCGCTCGCGCCGTCTGCATTGCCCCCGTTTCGATCGGGCGCTGGGCGCTGGTGGCAGCTGGCGCAGTCGTCACTAAAGATGTTCCTGACTTTGCCCTTGTGGCAGGAGTCCCAGCAAAACGAATCCGTTGGGTGGGCCGCGCCGGTCACCCACTCGATAGTGTTGGCGACGGGCGATTCCAATGCCCTGTAACAGGTTCTACCTATAAAGAAATATCCCCTGATCAACTAGTTGAAGAGAGTAAATAATGATTCCAGCAGCGAAGCCGATTATTGGAGATGACGAGCGCGAAGCAGTAGACCGCGTTCTCCGATCAGGAATGCTCGCTCAAGGACCCGAGGTTGCCGCCTTTGAAGAAGAATTTTCGGCCCATGTTGGTGGACGCCATTGCGTTGCCATGAACTCTGGCACATCAGCGCTTCATCTCGGATTTATTGCTGCCGGAATTGAACGTGGCGATGAAGTCATCGTTCCATCATTCTCTTTCGCTGCAACCGCTAACTCTGTAGTTCTTGCTGGTGGAGTTCCTGTCTTTGCCGATATCGATCCGCGAACCTTTAATATGGACCCTGATCATGTCGAAACTTTGATCACCAAAAAAACTAAAGCGATCATGCCCGTCCACCTCTACGGCCACATTGCTGCCATGGATCGCTACCAGGAGATCTCATCCAAATATGGCGTAAAGATTATTGAAGATGCTGCCCAGGGGCACTTAGCTTCTATGAATGGCCGCAACGCCGGTGAATTCGGAACTGTTGCATCCTTCTCCTTCTACCCGACCAAGAATATGACCGCTGGCGAAGGCGGCATGGTCGTAACCGACGATGCTGAAATCGCTCGCATGTTGCGCTTGCTGCGCAATCAAGGTCAAGAGATTCGCTATCGCAATGAAGTTGTCGGATTTAATACCCGCATGACCGATATTCATGCCGCCATCGGCCGAGTTCAGCTAGCAAAGTTGCCGGGCTGGACTAAGACTCGTCAAGCAAATGCCGCGTACCTCGATGCCAATCTCAAGGGCGTCGTCACTCCGTACTTGGCGCCAGGAACAACTCACTCGTATCACCAATACACCATTCGTATTCCTGGTGGCTCGGCTGAGAAGCGCGATGCTTTCATGGCGCAGATTGGCGAGAAAGGTGTGGGTTCTGGCGTCTACTACCCAACACCAATCCACCGTCTCCCCTCTTTCAATTTAGATTTCGCACTTCCTGAGACTGATCTCGTTATCAAAGAGTGCGTATCTCTTCCGGTTCATCCATCGCTTTCCCAGAGCGACCTTGAAACCATCGTTTCAGTTGTTAATGAAGTTGCAGCAAAGCTCTAACGATGAGTGCTGCTAACGGAAAGAAATTGCGCGCCGGTCTAGTAGGCCTAGGCATGATGGGGCGCCACCACGCACGCGTCCTTGGTTCACTCGAAGGCGTTGATCTCGTCGCGGTCTCAGATCCGATGGGCGATCCTCATGGGGTAGCCGGCGGACGTGAAGTACTTAAATCTGTCGATGAGCTTATTAGAGTGGGCATTGATTATGCGATGGTCGCTGCGCCCACCGCTTTTCATGAAGAACTCGCTCTCAAGTTAGCTGATGCTGGAATCCATGCCCTTATCGAAAAGCCATTAGCTGTAGACACTCCCGCAGCTATGCGCATTCAAGCTGCATTTGCAGCGAAGGGTTTAGTTGGAGCAGTTGGACATATTGAACGCTATAACCCCGCTAACCAGCAGTTGCGCGCGCGTCTTGATGCCGGCGAACTAGGTGCGGTCTATCAAATTACTACTCGCCGACAGGGACCGTTCCCTGCCCGTATTGCCGATGTCGGAGTTGTGAAAGATCTTGCAACTCACGATATCGATGCTACCGCTTGGATTGCTCGCTCTCGCTACACCTCGGTGAGTGCACGTACTACTCACAAATCCGGCCGTCCTCACGAAGATATGGTTGCAGCAGTCTGTGATTTGGAAAATGGAATTATCACCAATCACTTAGTGAACTGGCTGACTCCCTTTAAAGAGCGGCTCACCATCGTCACTGGTGAACGTGGTGCATTTGTTGCAGACACTCTCACCGCCGACCTCACCTTCTATGCCAACGCTTCGATCGCCACAGAGTGGGATTCAGTTGCAGCATTTCGCGGCGTGAGCGAGGGCGACGTTATTCGTTACGCCTTTGCAAAGCCAGAGCCGCTTCGCGTCGAGCATGAGGCATTTCGCGATGCAGTACTCGGGATTCCCGGTGCATCCGATCGGATCGTAACTATGGAACAAGGCCTTGCGACCGTAGCCGTCGCTAGCGCCATGATTGAAAGCGCCAACACGAGAGAGACAATCACGCTATGAAGATCGCATTAGTTGCCCTAGGAAAGATCGGCCTGCCTCTTGCTGTGCAATTTGCTAAAAAGGGTCACCATGTCATCGGTTGCGATGTTAATCAACGCACCGTTGATCTCGTCAATGCTGCGCAGGAACCCTTTCCTGGTGAAGCGCATCTCGATCAGTATCTCAAGGAGGTAGTTGCTTCTGGTCTCCTTCGCGCTACTACCGACACAACCGCAGCGGTTGCCGAGTGCGACGCGGTAGTCGTTGTCGTTCCGCTCTTTGTAGATAACGATGGCATTCCTGATTTTGGCTGGATGGATGCCGCAACCGAGAAGATTGCCGCTGGCCTCAAGCCAGGCATTCTGGTTTCGTATGAGACAACGCTTCCCGTGGGTACTACCCGAACCCGCTTTGCTCCGGCTTTGGAGAAAATCTCCGGCCTGACCGCTGGCAAGGATTTTGATCTCGTCTTCTCTCCGGAGCGCGTGCTTACCGGTCGCGTCTTTGCTGATCTGCGCAAATACCCCAAGCTGGTCGGTGGCATCAACAAGCAATCAACTGAAGCCGGCGTGAAGTTCTATGAAGCGGTATTAGATTTTGATGATCGTCCCGATTTGACTGAAAAAAATGGCGTGTGGGATCTCGGCACGGCCGAAGCGAGTGAGATGGCCAAACTTGCTGAGACAACATATCGCGACGTCAATATCGCACTCGCCAATCAATTTGCGGTCTTCGCTGAAGGCGCCAATATCGATATCGCTAAAGTAATAGCGGCCTCCAACTCACAACCATTTAGCCATATTCACCAACCTGGTATCGCCGTCGGCGGCCACTGTATTCCGATCTATCCGCGCTTTTATCTGTGGAATGATCCCGAAGCAACTGTGGTTCGAGCAGCTCGCGCGGCTAACGCTGCCATGCCTGCTCACGCGGTTGATCTGCTGGTCGAAGAATTGGGAAATCTTGCGGGTAAGACAATTGCCGCGCTAGGAATTTCATATCGCGGCGGAGTGAAAGAGTCTGCTTTCTCCGGAATCTTCCCTGCCGTTGAAGCTCTCAAAGCAGCCGGAGCTACCGTCCTTGTTCACGATCCCATGTATACCGATGAAGAGATCGTTGCACTCGGATTTACTCCGCTAACGCTCGGTACTGCAGTGGAGGGAGTTGTCCTTCAAGCAGATCATGCTGAATACAAAACGCTCACGTCTCAAGATTTCCCTGGCGTAAAAGCAATCGTTGATGGTCGACGGTCACTTGCTTCGAGCAATTTCCCTGGCGTACGAATTCGCGTTATCGGCGCACCGGCTCAGTAAGAGCAAATCCTTTGTGGCGCCGCGCCGTTGGTGCGGCGCCCGCAACTCTGTTGTAAATCTTTATCAGCCCCTCGGCCTGCTTCTCCCACGTGCGCTCCCCCAAAATTTCTGGCGAATAGACTTGCGAATATTGCCGCGGATTTTTCAGCATAAGCTGGGCGGCTCGAATAAAATCTTCGACATTTTCAGCGATAAAAACTTCGCCATTTCCGAGCCGACGAACTTCCTCAGACATCGTCTTCACATCACTCACCAAAATAGGGAGTTTTGCCTGCATATATTCACCGAATTTAGTGATTAATGAGATCTCGTGATTTTGGCGATGCACAATTGGGATTAACCCAATTGTTGCGCCAGAGAGATAGGAGACAAGTTCGGAATTAGGCACATAGGGCTGCACATGGAATCGATCTGCGACATCCGAATACTTATCCTTGAGCGCCAGAACCGTAGCATTTGCCGGATTTGCGATGACAACCAAGTGCACTCCCGGCAATGATCGAAGCGCCTCTGCGGCAGTTTGAATTCCACGCTGGGGGGCAACTGCGCCGGAATAGACCATAAGCGGAATATCTGGCCCAATTCCACAGTCACTTCGAAGATTGCGCGCACTCGGCATAGCACCTTCTACCAGCGGATCGTTAGCTACGAGATCAGGTCGTGAAGTAATCCCCAAGTGAGCGATGAGCAAGTCAGACATTCCTTCGCTGACGGAAAGAATCGCTGCCGATTGCTGTGCCAACCGACGTTCTTCGCGCGAGTAGATTTCTGCCAGCGGCTTGGTCAAGTGCGATACACCGGGAACATATTCGTGTGCATCGTAAATGAGAGCGACGCTATGGCCAACTTTCGCAAGTGCATCACGTACTGCGCCTGCTATGGGAAGGGCGGTGTAATCATGGGCATGAATTACATCTGGCTTGAAATCGAGTGCAAAGGGAATGATTACTTCCTTTGCTCGTTTGAAATTAGGAATGCCAGGCATGCGCTCGGGGAGAACTTTCGCCTCTAATCGTCGCTTCCAACGTCGCAATCGACGGAGAACTTTGGCGACGAGCGCCTGTGAAAAGACTGGCTTAAGTGGAAGTCGATCAATCCGTGCATAACCGATCTCGAAAGAATCTTGATGGGTGGCAGGAGAAGCTCCGACAACGATTACATCCCAACCGGCGTTTCCGAGTGACCAAGCACATTTAAGAACTCGGGAATCTTCGACGACACCATTGAGGACAATATGGAGCGCTGATGGCTTCTGATTCATGGCGCGATAATAGCGAGTGAAGGTGAGAAATTACTTAGTTGGGATAAGAACGGCGAACAGAGTTAACGCTAGCGCGATCAAGACGGAAGTTCCAAGGATCGATAGTGCAGTCTTGCGATCTGCTTTCAGGTCTTCGGGATTCGCGACTTTGGTGAGCTCACCGAGTTTGCCAAAATTAAAGGTACCCATAAATCCAAAAGCAAGGCAGAACTTGCGGCGGGATTGAACCCAGCCGGTTGCAAAGACTAAAGCGGGGAGGAATGCGAAGACTCGAGAAGTTCGAGATGCATGATGAAGAATTTCAACAGTGAGAAATGCAACGAGCAGGACCGCTCCTAAGAGAGCCGCACTCTTGCGACGTTTGATTTCGCCCGGCCCAATGTTGCACGTTCCGGGAATATAAGTACTCAATTAATCTTCATCCGCGTATTCAAAATCATCATCTGCAAAAACTTCGTGCGATCCCTCATCGGTTCGAGCGACCCAATTGAGGGCGACTTTCAACGCGCCCAAGACCACAGCAACGCCGGCGATGAATGCCAACAATCTGCGGAATAATTTGATCATGAGTAAATGCTACTGGCTTGCCCGAAGCGCCTGATCGATATCGGCCCATAGGTCTTCAATATTTTCAATGCCGACGGCAATGCGCACCAGATTCTTGGGAATAGATGGACTCTCCCAGCTCCACCGATGGCGGCGTTCCCAGAGCGTTTCCACGCCCCCCAAGGAAGTTGCATGTGTAACGAGTCGTGAGGCGTTACAGGCACGATCGGCAGCCTCTGCTCCCCCTTTTACATCAATCGAGAGAATGGCGCCATATCCCTTCATAAATTGTGAGGCTCGCGCATGGGATGGATCAGTCGGTAATCCGGGATAGCGAACTCGCTCTACTGCGGGATGGTTCTGTAGACGAATCGCAAGTTCCATGGCATTAGCTTGTGCCCGCTCAAGGCGAATCGCCAAAGTGCGCATACCGCGAAGTGCCAACCATGCCTCAAAGGGACCCGGTATTGCACCGGCAAATTTACGGGCGTTCGAAAGTCGGCGCCAGAGTTCGGGTGAAGATGTCGAGACTGAGCCGAGAAGCAGATCACTATGCCCCGCAATAAATTTTGTTACTGAATGCACGGAGAAATCAGCTCCTAGCGCCAGCGGTTGCTGAAGCAGTGGAGTTGCAAAAGTATTATCGACGCCTACACCGCAACCCAACGCCTTCGCCGCCTTAATTAAAGCGGGAAGATCTGCAACATCTAAACCAGGATTGGTGGGAGATTCGATCCAGAGCAATGCGCTTCCAGGAAGCGCGGCGATAACTTCGTCCGTATTAGCGATATCAACAAAGCGAACTTCCAGACGACCCTCTTCAATTGCTTGCGCAAGATATACCTGCACGCCGGTATAGCCATTGTGCGAAGTCGTAATAACTGAGCCATGTGGCAAAAGTCCAAAGACGTGGGTGATGGCGCTCATTCCTGAGGGAAAGAGCAGCGTCTGCCCACCTTCAAGATCTGAAATCGCTTGCTCTAACGCGCTCCATGCTTCATTTCCATAACGGGCATAACCCACTGGCGCATCGAGCTCCCCTGGCGGGGTGGCGTGAAAAGTTGAGTTGAGTGAGATCGGCACATTGAGATCGCCATCAAAAGTATGTGCCGGCCGGCCGGCTGCAACTACTTGGGATTCTGGGTGGAGATGTGAGCGCTCATCACGTGAAGTCATAGGGCAAGCCTAGCGCCCACCCGATTCATTTGAGAATTATAAGAAAGTGCCAGACGAAGAGTGAGAAAGTATTGCCTGCGCGGCATTATGGCCGGGAATTCCGCTAACCCCACCGCCGCGAATCGCACCAGCGCCACAGATAAAGATATTTGGGAAGGAAGTCTCTACTCCCCAACTCTCAGGAGTCCCATCTTCGCGAAATGGCATTGAGAGATCCTTATGGAAGATATTGCCTCGCGGGAGGGATATATCCGTTTCGAGGTCGAGCGGCGACTTTGCTTCAATGCAGGGCGAGCCATCGGCGGCGAGAGCTAAACACTCTTCAATCGGATCTTCAAGATAAGTATTGAGTTGTGTGAGCAAACGTCGAACAATCTTCGCTTTTACTGCCTCGGGCTCGTTATCAAAGAGAGCTGCTGGAGTATGGAGAGCAAAGAGTGTCAGCGTCTGATAACCCTGCTTTACTAATTCAGGCGACAGGATGGATGTATCAGTGAGGGTGTGACAGTACATCTCTGCTGGAATTATCTCCGGAATCTCCCCCGCAGCTGCTTGACGATATGCGATTTCGAATTGGCTATACGACTCATCAAAATGAAATGTCCCCGCGAAGGCAAGTCGTGGATCTACGCCACTCTTGAGGCGAGGCAACTTCTTTAACAACATATTGATCTTCATCTGACTACCATCCAGTGAATCTGGTGGAGTGCTCCCTGTAATTTCAGCAAGGACGTGAGGTGCACAGTTGGCGAGAATGTAGGTAGCCTCAAAGCGTGAGGTGTCGGCGCAGATTGCCTGATATCCCTTGTCCGTGACTTCGAGGGCGACAACCTTTCGAGAGCACTCCATGGTGACTCCAAGCGAGTGCGCAAGTTGGGTCAACTCTCGAACTAAGCCCCCCATTCCGCCTTGCGGAACTTTCCACTCCCCTGAACCGTTACCAATGAGATGGTAAAGGAAGCAAATATTTGATTGAAGTGAGTGTGCATCAGCAAAAGTTCCGATCAATCCATCGGTGAGTACAATCCCCTTAATCACATCATTGCTAAAGCGTGCTTCAAGTACCTCTCCGAGCGGTCGCTCCACAATCTCATTCCAAATTCGATCACCAATCTTTGCTCGCAACTCAGATCTCGTAGGAAGTGGCTTCAGAAGTGTTGGCGCCATCACATCAGCGATGATCTGTACATCTCGGTAAAAACTCTTCCAGGCCTCAAGCTCGGCATCCGAGCCGGTGATTGCGCGAAAATCTTCTTCTGTCTGCGCTCCCAAGTCGGAGGTGATGAGTAATCCTAAATTTTCTCCCTCACGCTGTACGGGGGTGAATGATGCAACCTCTCGACCGAGCGTTGTGAAAGTCAGGCCAAGATCGTGGCGAATCTGATCTGGCAGAAGTGATACGAGGTAGGAGTAGCGGGAGAGTTTGGCATCAAAATCTGGAAAGAGTTGCTGACTTACCGTTGCTCCACCGAGTTGGTCTTGCGCCTCGAGAATCGTGACCTTCTTGCCCGCCTTTGCTAGATAGCAGGCAGCGATTAACCCGTTATGCCCTCCGCCAATAATGACGACATCGTTCATGAGGAACTACTTTCTGGCTAAGGAAGCGATACGTTCAATTCCCATCGCCATAATCTCTGGACTTGTTCCGAAGTTGAAGCGAATGAATTGTGTGTGTGATGAGCAAAAGGTGTGTCCAGGATTAAAGGCCACCTTGGCCTCTGCTGCCAACCGTTCAGCTGGGAGATCGCCCAATTGCAAGGACTCTAGGTCGAGCCAACCGACATAACTGCAATCAGGAATTCGATATCCGACAGTGGGCAAATGTTCGGAGAGAAGATCTGCTAGGTAGTGGCGATTGCTATCGAGTTGAGCGAGGGCAGAATCAAGCCAATCAGAGCAGAGATACGCCTGTGCTCCAGCAAAAGCTCCAAGGAGCGAGGCGCGGTAATGAACTGCCTCTGGCATGGCAAGTGTCCGTGCGCGTTGCTTTTCAGAAGCCGTGACAATGATGGCGCACTTAAGGCCAGCTAAATTCCAACTCTTACTTGGGGAGGTTACGCAGATTCCTACTTCGCGGGCAGTATCGCTTACGCTGAGGAATGGATGGAAATCCTCCTTGACGAAGGTCAATGGCGAATGGATTTCGTCACTGAAAATCGTGACGCCATATTTCTGAGCTAATTCAGCTAACCGAATGAGTTCATTCTTGGTGAATACCGTTCCCACTGGATTATGTGGATTACACAGGAAATGGATGGCTACTCCATTGGAATAAGCCCGTTCAATCGCGTCGAAGTCGAAGGTGTAATGCAATCCATCTTTCGCTAATGGCACATCTACACGTTCAGCTTTGAGCTCTGAGATCCAATTGGAGAAGTTGTGATAGACCGGGGTATTGACCATGATTCGACGATGCTCGGGGTTTTCCGAGAAGAGGACGCGAGCCATTTCAATCATTCCAACGGCGACATCGGTGCAGGTAAAGACTTGCTCGGGATCTACCGACCAACCCCATCGCTCTTGGGCGAAGTGAGAAAAATTAATCCCCATTTCAGGAACGGGGCCGAGATATCCGGTATCTGAATTACTCACCATGTCGATGATGAGCTCTCGCACGGGTGCGGCTATTTCAAAATCCATCTCCATGACCGGCAGAGGAAGAACTCCTTCGCCATAGCCGCGCCATTTCACACTCTTTCGCTTCTGAAGTTCGTCGAGCGAAAAGATCTTAATTGGATTGGTCATGTGGTTGTATCGCTTTCTCGAGTTGACCAGAGACTTAGTCCAGTTGTCACAAAGAGCGTAAAGAGAATAAATGCCAGGCTAACTCCGAGTCCGATCTCCGGAACTCTCACCCCAGCAATTCGATGCCATCCCTCTCCTATGCATGCTTCGAATACTAATTTCACTCCGATAAATGCGAGAATCGCAGAGAGACCTTCCGTTAGAAAGACCAGCTTGGACATCAAGCCGCCAATGAGGAAATAGAGCTGGCGCAGACCCATAAGTGCAAAGATGTTTGCGGTTACGACAATGTACGTATTTTTTGTGAGTCCGAAGATTGCTGGGATGGAGTCCAGCGCAAAAATAACATTTGTCACCGAGAGGGCGGCAAGTGCGACGAAAGCAGCACTAAACCCCTTGGACTTTAAGAAGAGAATCCAACGGCTCTCCTGCCACTCTTCCTCTTCACTCTCCTGAAAGAGACGTGCGGCGGTAAAGATGAGGAAGCCGCCTAATATAAAGAAAATCCAATTAAATCTATTAATCAGCGCTGAGCCACCTGCGATAAAAATTCCTCGCAGGAAGAGTGAGACGAAGATGCCTCCAAAGAGGACAATCTCCTCTCTCTCTTTGGAAATCTTCATTTTGGCCAAAATAAGGATAAAGACAAAGAGGTTATCGAAGGAGAGCGAATATTCAGTGAGCCACCCGGCAAAGAATTCGTTCTGGGCCTTGTGGTCAGCCCATACCCCCAGCGAAATTCCAAAGGAGATCGCAAGGAGAACATAGAAGAGCGTCCAACTACTGGCTGCCCGAAGCGTGGTGAGCTTATTGCGATTGATGAACGCTAGGAGGAAGTCGAATGCGAGCACTACGCCGAGCAGGCCTAGTGTCCATACCCAAACACCCGTATTCATATACGAATTCACTGGGTTACAGTATCGCCCTATGGGACTGATAACGGTGAAGGATATGCGGGCGATCACCGCACAACTTGCGGAAAAAGATAAGAAATTTGCTCCCGTGATCGAAAATTCCGAACTCTGCCCCCTTGGCCAAAAGCGAAACACCCAATCCCACTACCAAGTCCTTGTCAGCTCCGTCCTTTCCCAGCAGCTGGCTATCAAAGCGGCAGCGACCATTAAGGGTCGAGTAAAAGATTTGGCCGGCGGAACAATCTCGCCGGAAAATATGGGCAAACTTCGGGTCGATCAGCTCAGAGGTGCAGGTGCATCCGGAGCGAAAGCTCGGACAATACTTGAACTCACCGATGCAACGCTCTCCGGAGCAATCCCATTTCATAAATTTGGTCGCATGGGCAATGATGAAATTACTGCCGAATTGACCGCCCTCTGGGGAATAGGCCGATGGACCGTTGAGATGTTTCTCATGCATCACATGAATCGACTCGATGTTTGGCCAGTTGGAGACCTTGGAGTTCGTCGCGGCTGGGAGTTACTCCATCGCCTCAAAGATCAGATCGAACCAGAGGCGCTCGATCGACTGGGCGGAAAATTTGATGGCTACCAAAGCGTTGTTGCCTGGTATTGCTGGCGAGCTATCGACTTAGATCGCGAAGCGAAGAAGAGCTCGAAATAATTTAGATCTAAAATAATTTAAATCGGAAATGCAACTCCGGTGCTCGAATGGCAGTCATAGCCATTGGGGTTCTTTGCTAAATATTTCTGGTGATACTCCTCAGCGAGCCAATACTCGTGACCTGCTGCGGAAATAATCTCAGAGCAGATCTCCCCCATACCTTGTGCCGAAAGTGCGCTCTGATATTTCGCTTTACTCTCTAGTGCTTCATCGAATTGCTGCGGTGTCGTGGTGAAAATCACGCTTCGATATTGCGTGCCGATATCGCCACCTTGCTGGTTGAGCGAAGTGGGATCGTGCATGGTCCAAAATTCTACGAGTAGACGCTGGTAAGAAATGAGGGATGGGTCAAAGGCGACTTCGACCATCTCTGCATGTCCGGTCTTTCCTGTGCAGACCTGTTCGTAGGTTGGCTGGGCCGTTGTACCACCCATATAACCAACCGAGGTCTCTACTACGCCAGCTAATTGCCAGAAACGGCGCTCGGCGCCCCAAAAGCAGCCTGTTGCAAAGTAGGCACGCTCATATGATCTCGTTGCTGAACTCATGGAAGCATTCTTTCATCTAAACTCCTCACAGCACCATTTATCTATCCGCCCCCGTAGCTCAGGGGATAGAGCACCGCCCTCCGGAGGCGGGGGCGCAGGTTCGAATCCTGCCGGGGGCACTTATCAGAAAGTTTTAGGCTGGTGATTTGCGCCCCATTTGAGAATCAATTGCAAAATGTCCTTGTTTACTGAGGTAAAGCGCGGGAGAATAAGCCCATGAGAGAGAAAATCTCTCATCACCATTTTTACTATCTTCTGGTTTTACTTCCCTGATCAACCCTTTGATCCAAACGCAAGAGGAGCACGCTGAGATATGGACTGGCGACATCAATCTGCCTGCCGCGACGAAGACCCTGAACTCTTCTTCCCTATCGGCAATACCGGCCCTGCCTTGGCCCAAATTGAAGAGGCGAAGAAGGTCTGCAATCGCTGCATCGTGAAGGAGCCTTGCCTAGCTTGGGCACTAGAGAGCGGCCAGGATGCTGGCGTCTGGGGCGGCCTCTCAGAAGATGAGCGTCGCGCACTTAAGCGTCGCGCAGCTCGTAACCGCGCTCGCATGATGGAGAACCAGAACTCGTTCTAAAGCTCACGCAAACTATTACAACTATCGCTTTCCAGCGGCGCTTACCGAAAAGGTGAGCGTCGCTTTTGTTTCACCTGCCTCGCGCGTGAGCGCAATCTTTCCTTTGAGTTCATTCTCGGTCAGAGTCTTCACGATTTGTAGGCCTAGGTTGGATGACTGGTCCCACGAGAAATCGGCGGGTAAGCCAACGCCATTGTCGACGATAGAAATAGTCTGTTCCGTGCCATTGTGCAAAATTTCTACGCGCAACGCATCGCCTTTTACTTCTAAACCATGCTCGAGCGCATTATGAATCAACTCGGTAATGACGAGCGCAAGTGGCGTGGCGATAATCGACTCATACGTTCCAAATATTCCTACTTTAGAGATCGAGATCGGATGGGTACTGAGTTCGATCGCGTTATGAACAATTCGGTCGTATACCTCATCGAAATCAACGGTCTCTGTCGAACTAGTCGAGAGCGTTTCATGCACAATCGCAATAGATGCTACTCGTCGCACCGCTTCCGCTAGAGCTGCGCTGGCAATCGGATCCTCCACTCGACGCGATTGCAATCGAAGAAGTGCTGAGACAGTCTGCAAATTATTCTTTACCCGATGGTGAATTTCTCGAATAGTCACATCTTTCGTCAGAAGTGCCCGATCTCGATGTCGAAGTTCGGTCACGTTATGAAGTAAGACAATCGCGCCGATTCGGTCACTACCTTGAATTAACGGGATCGCCAAAATATCTAGAATCCCGTTGTCATTCTCAAACTCTTCACGTCGTAACGTTTTGCCAGAAATAATGGTCTGCCAGGATTCTTCCTTAGGTTGCGAATCACTACGTGAAACTAAATCCAGAACTTCACCTAGATGAACACCATTTAATTCTTTATCCCAACCAATGCGGCTAAAAGCTGAACGGGCATTAGGGCTGGCAAATGTAACTACCCCATTGCTATCGAGACGAACTAAGCCATCACCTGCACGCGGCGCAGATTCGGCTCGATAGATACTGTCTTGAATCGGAAAAGTACCCTCGGAGATCATGCGATAAATATTGTGAGCAATTTCCCGATAGTTCAGTTCCAATTTGGAAGGCGAACGCATTAAATCGGCATTGCGATGGCGTGAGATAACGGCAATTACCCGATCTTCAAAGAGAACGGGGACGGTCTCCTCTTTAATCAGGATCTCCCCTACTAATTCGGGATCGTTATCTCGAACAATTTCACCGGTAGAAAGTGATGAGTCGATTCGCGGATTAGCGCCCCAACTGAGTTCTTCCCCGACCATATCGTGGGTAAATACCGTTGCCGCAGTCGTCGGACGAATGTGGGCGATCGCTAAATGTCCTTCTGGCCAGCTTTGGTAATCCTTGCGCCGTGGCACCCAGAGAACGAGGTCGGCAAATGAAAGGTCGGATAAGAGTTGCCACTCGGCAAGGAGCTCGGCGATACGCAATCGATCTGCGGCGGAGAGCGCAGTCTGCGTCTCTATTAGTTCATCGATCGCGCTCATCAATCAATAATAGCAACTGGGCCATCGAATGGGCGCGGTTGCGGGAGTCGATGGGCGCTAAGACCATGGCGCGCTCCCCTGAAGTGAGCTTCTTGAATCGATCTTCAATGGCTCGATCTTCACGGGAACTAAGAATCGGTGTCAAAAGGTAGGTAATCGGAATAGTCCGAAGTTGCTTTGGGAATTGCGTGATGAACTCTTCCAGCCGCAGTAAGTGAACTCCGGAGGCTGCCACGACATAGATCAAATGATCGGTGCGATCGAGTAAGTGATTGATCACGTGCGGGTGCCACCTTCGATCACGAGTAAGATGTTCAAGTTTGGGAAAAACTCCTAGGTCGAGAATGTTTCGAGACTCTGATGGCAACTCCATGGTGCGCAAGTCAGATCCTGCCGAAATCGATCGAATCTCTACGCTTTCACCTGATTGAGCGCTCTCCCTCTCTCGCCATAAATACTCCAAAGTATCGACGCTTCCTTCCAAATCCCAAAGAACGACCGAACTTTCAGTGGCAAAGCTTCGAGCGAGTGAGATGGCGAGTCGACTTCGCCCGGGTGACCCTGACGTTCCACTAATTGCAATGACTGGATAGCGCTCCCTATTGCTCGCCTGAGGCGCTTGAGCAGAATCGTGATGCCACGAAAAGGTAGGAGTGCGTAATTCGTTTCGCAAGTGGGACATGATGAGATGACTTGATACTTGAATGGAATCGAGTGAAATAATCTGCGCCTTTTCGGGCAATGACGCGACGATATTGTGAATATTGATTCCACTGAAGTCGCTTCGCAGCAGCAGAGTATAAGAACTTTGTCGAGACGAGGAGTTAATGAATTCCGCCAGATCAACTTGATCTATTGCGCGATAGATTATTCGCCAACCCTGGGAATCAATGAGCTGGGCGATAAAGTCTTCATCGGCGCTATTTCCGATCGCAGTAATCGCAGTGATCTCCTCTAGTGAAGATTTACTAGCGACCATGGCGCACCACCACAATTCTGCCACCGCTATAGGATGAGAGAAAGGCGGCAATCTCTCGTTCATCCATGTCAAAAAGCACTCCGACATCTCCACCTAATTCTCGAGAGCGATTGTCGACGGCGATAACACGAATAGATCGAGCAATAGCCGTCGAAGTAGTCGTTGCGCCATTGGTCGATGAGGGGATCAGATATAGATCCACCAGATCATTGCCCTGCAAATTAGGCGGAAGATCGATTTTTCCCACCTTAATCGGTACTTCTCGCCGATATGCAGATTGTGCGTTGATCCCCACGCCCAAGCGAGGAATCAATTCGCCTGCACCCACACCGACATTCAAAATCTTGTTCATCGGGCTATCCGAGGCGGGTAAGTACCTCGCCAAACTCTCCGGGAGATAGACCTCTACCTTCTCAAGCATGGCTGGCTCTAATCGCACTCCAGCTGGCTGCGCGCTGCGAAGTGCCCAAACTTCCACGCTCCGATTTGCCGTGTGAGTGATCGCGAGTGCTGCGACAAATGAGAGCGCAATAATTCCAGCGCCTATAAAGGCCCGGGGGCGTTTTCGGTATTCATGTGAAATATCAATCATGGGAGATGAATAACAGGGAATCATCTGAGGCTCTCCTTGCTCTCCACATGATTACCCATAGTGTTTCTCATTGGGCTCCTCAGACTTCATCCTTTCGGATGAAGTGGCTGACTACTCCGATCACGATTCTTCTCCCTATGAGTAATCAACATGAAGGTCTAGCCGAAGTAGCCACCCCATCCCTGGAGCCTATGAGCGCCCACACTTCGAGATTAGTTGTGCGCGAACGTTCCAATCCCACTGCATCGGCGGCAGCCCCCATTGATGCACATTTGTGGAGCCATCCCATGCTCCGGATCTTTGCCGATGAGTCTCGGGTTCTGGAAGAACGAGCACTCATCACAGGCACCGAAAGCCAGCGTCCGCCCAAGCTCTTTCTCGTTCCTACCTGGCAGGGAAGCATCGATGGCCAAGCCCCACATGAGGATGAACTTCCGCAGGCCACACCAGAATCCGAGCTCCCGGAAATTGAGGAATGGATTAGTAACTTTGTGCTCGCACTTGTAGAAATTTGGAGCGGTAAGAGAAGCGCCGCCCAACTAGCAAGGTGGAGTCACCGTAAAGTTCATCTTCAGATAATCAATCGCCCGAGTATTATTTCGCAGCGACCAAAAATTCGAAAGATTTATATCGCCCAGCCACACGAAAGTATCGCCGAAACTACAGTGACACTTCGCATAGGTGAACGAGTGCGCGCGCTCATGCTCCGATTTGAAGGAGTCGATAAGCGCTGGGTCTGTACGGAGCTAGTGTTGCTTTAAGCGGCGCCGTGGCAACGCTTGTACTTCTTGCCAGAACCGCATGGGCAAGGTGCGTTACGTGAGGTGCTATCGCCGCCAGTAGCGACTACTGAACCATCTTCATCGGCAGCTGAGTAGCGAAGTTGGGTTGCTGGTGCAATTGCCGGTGAGAGACCCTTCGCCTCAACTAGCGGAGCATCTTCACTTGAAGAGTTATCTACCTCTACCTCGACATGGAAGATGAATCCGACAAGCTCCTCCTTGATGGACTCCATCATTGCCATAAAGAGGTCATAGCCTTCGCGTTGATATTCAACTAGTGGATCGCGCTGGGCCATTGCGCGCAGTCCAATTCCTTCTTGGAGATAGTCCATCTCATAGAGGTGCTCGCGCCACTTGCGATCCAGAACAGATAGGAGAACCTTGCGTTCTAATTCGCGCATGACCGGCGAAGTGAGTGCTGCTTCACGAGCATCATATGCTGAATCGAAATCGCTCAGCACTCGATTGAGCAAGAACTCTTGATCTAACCCGGCACGACTACCTACTTCACGATCAAGCTCTTCGAGAGTGAAGGTGATGGGAAAGAGCGTATGTAGCGCCGTAAAGAGCGTATCGAGATCCCAGATTTCGGGATATCCCTCACTCGTTGCTGATTGAACATAGGCAGTGGCTGTCTCGCGGCCAAATTGCTTGACTTGTTCGGAGATATCGGCGCCTTCAAGAACTTCTCGACGTTCGCGATAGATCACTTCACGTTGACGATTCATGACATCGTCATACTTGAGCACATTCTTACGGCTTTCGAAGTTCAGTGACTCCACTTGTGTTTGAGCCGAACGAATTGCATTAGAGACCATCTTGGATTCGATCGGTACTTCATCGGCGATGCCGGCAGCGCCGAGGAAGCGCTCAACCAAGCCAGAGTTAAAGCGTCGCATGAGTTCATCTTGGAGTGAGAGATAGAAACGGGACTCACCGGGATCGCCTTGGCGACCGGAACGACCACGAAGCTGGTTATCAATACGGCGCGATTCATGTCGCTCAGTTCCGAGTACATAGAGACCGCCTAAGCCAACAACGCTCTCGTGCTCTTTCGCGACAGCCGCTTTCTGCTTTGCTAGCTCATCGCTCCACGCTGCTTCGTACTCTTCAGGAGTCTCAACTGGTGAGAGCCCACGCTTATGAAGTTCAAAATCAGCCATGAACTCAGAGTTTCCACCGAGCATGATGTCAGTACCGCGACCGGCCATATTGGTTGCAACGGTGACCGCGCCAACAACTCCAGCGCGAGCGATAATTGCCGCTTCGCGTTCGTGTTGCTTGGCATTGAGGACTTCGTGCGCGATGCCGCGAATTTTCAGCAGGTGAGAGAGCTCTTCTGACTTCTCCACGCTTACAGTTCCCACCAGAACGGGCTGGCCCTTCTTATTTCGGGTAGCGATATCGTCTGCAACAGCGCGGAATTTCGCTTCTTCAGTCTTGTAAATTAAATCTGCTTCATCGATTCGTTGCATAGGACGGTTGGTAGGGATTGGAATTACGCCCAACTTATAGATCTGCATTAATTCGGCAGCTTCGGTCTGAGCAGTACCTGTCATACCCGAGAGTTTTGAATAAAGGCGGAAATAGTTCTGCAAGGTGATGGTTGCAAGTGTCTGGTTCTCATCTTTAATTTCGATGCGCTCTTTGGCCTCGAGCGCTTGATGCAGACCTTCGCTATAGCGTCGCCCTGCCAAGATTCGACCCGTATGCTCATCGACGATTAAGAGTTCGCCATTCATGACGACATAATCTCGGTCGCGCTTAAAGATCTCTTTCGCCTTGACCGAATTGTTGAGGTAGCCAATCATCGGTGTATTTACTGATTCGTAGAGATTTTCAATACCGAGCAGCTCTTCAACTCGAGTAACTCCCGCTTCGAGAATTCCGATGGTGCGCTTCTTCTCGTCGACTTCATAATGAGCATCGCGTTCCAATTTTCCGGCGATGGTGGCAAATTCGACGTACCACTTCGTTGCCTTATCGGCCGGTCCGGAGATGATCAAAGGCGTACGAGCTTCATCGATTAAAATAGAGTCCACTTCATCAACTACGGCAAAGTTATGTTCGCGCTGAACGCAATCCTCGAGCGTCCACGCCATATTGTCGCGGAGGTAGTCGAAACCAAATTCATTGTTTGTGCCATAGGTAATATCGGCGGCATAAGCTTCGCGACGCTCGGCTGGAGTCATATTTGAAAGAATGACGCCCACGCGAAGTCCGAGGAAGCGATGCACGCGTCCCATCCATTCGCTATCGCGCTCGGCTAAATAATCATTGACAGTGACAACATGGACGCCTTTGCCGGATAGGGCGTTGAGATAGGAAGGCAGAGTTGCGACCAGAGTCTTGCCTTCACCAGTTCTCATTTCGGCGATATTTCCCATATGGAGCGCTGCTCCACCCATAATCTGAACGTCATAGTGGCGCTGACCTAAGGTGCGCTTGGATGCCTCGCGAACAGTGGCGTATGCCTCGGGGAGGAGGTCATCTAGAGTTTCGCCTTGAGCAAGTCGATCGCGGAATTTTTGAGTCTGCTCGCGAAGTTGCTCATCAGTAAGTGCAGAAATTTTCGCTTCAAAGGTATTTACCTCTTCGGCAATCTTTTCGAGCTGACGTACTGCACGGCCTTCGCCTGCGCGCAGAATCTTGTCAATAATCGCGACCACGTGTCCTCTTTCATCAATTTCTTCAACAGCCTCTAGGTGCATATCGTATTGGCTAGAACGCCCCCGCCGCACATGCAGAAAGTGCAAACTCAGGCGAGATTTTGGCAACTTTGAGGGCTCTCACAGCCTCGCGCAGGCTACTTCCTGACGTAACCAGGTCATCACAGATAACGAGTACTCCCTGCCGTATCTCTGCCATTGTGCGGTCACTCAGTGCACATGTGGGCCTCACTCGATATGCACCGTGGAGATTCTCGTGACGTTCTTGCCGAGCCAGACTGCTCTGATCAACTACCTTCCGAGTGATCTCCAGTACATCGCTGAAAATTACCTGGCTCGTCATATGATCGATAACGCTGCGAAGATGGAAATGACCACGCCTTCGATTACTCTGTTTCGTTGAGGGAATCGGGACCAGATACAGCCGTTGATTGGCGTCAATCCAGTTTCGACGGCGCGCCTCTGCTAAACCTCGATCAAGTGCCTCTGCCAAAATTATTTGAGAACGACGATGATTATCTTCTTTCGCAGCTAAAACGATCGGTGAAGTGAGCGGTGAATAACCAGCACTCCAGAGAATTGGGAGTTGATCAACGCGCCCCACCTGCACCTTACTTCGCCACGCTCTGGCGCAGATATCACACAACTCCACATTGGGGGCTGCGCATGAAGCGCACTGGATGGGAAAGAGTAATTGGATCAAAGATTGCAGAAGCATGGCGAGATACTTTCACTAATTAAAGTTCGTCATCCTCAGTCATAGTGAAAAGTGTGGATGAATCCTGATTCGGTACAACCGGAATAGGAAATGCATGGATAGAACTTCCAAAGCGCTTGGGAAGAGTTAATACAAATTGCGCTCCTTGGTTCGGTCTCCCCCACGCTTGCAGTGTTCCTTGGTGCAACTTTGCATCTTCTAGTGCAATAGATAGTCCGAGGCCCGTTCCACCTCGCGTTCTAGCTCGAGCTGGATCGGCGCGCCAGAACCGGTCGAAGAGGAATTTATTATCTCGATCAGTAAATCCGATTCCATAATCTCTTACAGCCACGGCCACTTCATTTTCACTCTCGACGACCGTGATGTCGATATCTTTACCTTCGCGGTGATCAATTGCGTTGGTGATGAGATTGCGCAAGATTCGTTCAAGCCGGCGTGGATCAGCGTCAATCAAGATTTCGCTCTCCGGAGCATGTAACTGAATAAATTGCTCCTGGCTGGGGTGGACGTAATCGATGGTTCGTCGCACTAGATCAACAAAGGCGCAACTCTGGATTTCCACAGAGGCTGCCTCCGCATCAAAGCGGCTTACTTCCAGGAGATCTGAGAGCAGCGCTTCAAATCGCTCGATTTGAGCAGCCAGCAACTCAGCGCTTCGCGCCACGACTGGCTCGAAATTTTCCCTCGCAGAATAAATGACCTGCGATGCCATCTTCATCGTAGTAAGTGGAGTCCGCAACTCGTGTGAAACGTCAGCGACAAAACGTTGCTGCAAATTGGAGAGGTTCTCGAGTCGGGAGATCTGCTGCTTAAGCGAAACCGCCATTTCATTGAAAGCTACGCCAAGCGTTGCTACCTCATTTCGGCCCACGACATTCATCCGTTGCTCGAGATCGCCGGCCGTTAACTGCTGGGCTACGAGGGCGGCATCGCGAATTGGTCTGCTTACTCGACGAATCACCAGCCAGGTAATAAGCGCAATTAAAAGAGTCAACGCAAGCCCAGTGAGCCAGAGGGAGCTTCGAATTAAACTCAGCGTGCTCTCTTGTTGAGTCAGGGAGAAGAGAACATAGAACTCATATTTACCGGCACCGGGAATAGATAAAGTATTGGCCACGATAAGTGCCGGTTCACTCTTCCCACCAAAATATCGCATCCGGCCCTGCACCCAATGTGTGCCACCTTTTTTCTCTTCCAATGTACGAAGAGAGACTGGAACACTTCGGGGATCGAGCAAGTTAGATGTTCCCTGATACTTGGCAACGGCTTCAAGATTCTTAGGGAGTGCAAATAGCGCTACTTCACGTCCAGGGGTAGTGCCAGTTAATGAAGGCACGGAGAGAATATTGCTTAAAATTTGTGCGACTGTTGCGGTATTTTGATATTGAGCAATTTCAAGTTGTAGCTCTACTGAGCGAGTAGTCGAACCTGCATCAGCGAGTGAAACGTTCAGCTTCTCATTGAAAATTCCGCTCGAGAGTCGATTATTAAGGGCTGAGCCCACGAGAAAGATAAGAACGCTAGAGAAGACAAGAATTGTGCTGGTTACGCGCCAGGCCAAAGTGTTCTTTGGCCGCCGAAGCGCGAATTTCACTTCTCTCCTGGAGTGGAGGATCCTGCCTTGTATCCAATGCCTCGGACGGTCACGATTAACTCAGGATTTTCTGGATCGATCTCCACTTTTGCACGAAGGCGCTGAATGTGGACATTAACTAATCGCGTATCTGCAGCATGCTGGTAGCCCCAGACTTCACTCAGGAGTGCTTCGCGAGTAAATACTCGACCTGGCTCTTTAGCAAGTGCAACGAGCAGTTCAAACTCGAGACGAGTGAGAGGAATATTTTCACCGGCACGAATAATGCTATGGGCGACTTGATCGATCTCCAGCGCTCCAATCCGAAGGGTAGAATCGCCTTCAATTCCGCTGCGACGGAGGCGAACTTTGAGCCTTGCTACAAGCTCGGAAGGGTTAAATGGCTTAACCATGTAATCATCTGCGCCAGCTTCTAGTCCGCGCACCACATCATGCGTGTCGCCTTTTGCAGTAAGCATCACAATGGGGACCATGGATTCAGCTCGAATCGCCTTAGCCACTTCGATGCCATCCATTCCTGGCAGCATGACATCGAGCAATACGAGATCTGGCTTTTGGACCCGTAATAAATCCATCACTTGATCGCCACGATTAACGAGGTCCACTTCGTAGCCCGCGCCATTGAGGACGATACCCAACATCTCCGAGAGATCTTGGTCGTCATCAACCACCATGATGAGTGTCATGAATTAGGAGCCGTGCTCCCATGAATTGAGGTAGAGCTCCTGAGCCGGTGTAAGTACATCGACAGTTGCTCCCATGCTTGCCAACTTAAGGCGTGCCACATCCTTATCGATATGTGATGGCACATCGTGAAGTCCCGGTGCAAGGGTCGCTGCAGCTTTGATAAGCCATTCAGCGGTAAGCGCTTGATCAGAGAAGGACATATCCATAACAGATGCTGGGTGACCTTCGGCGGCGCCGAGATTTACTAGGCGACCTTCAGCCAAGAGCAGGATCCGGGCACCGGATTTAAGGACATATTCATCTGTCTGGTGACGAATCTTGCTGTTCTTCTTAGAGTTCTGCTCGAGCCAAGCAACATCAATTTCGATATCGAAGTGGCCAGCGTTCGAGAGAATTGCGCCATCCTTCATAACTTCAAAATGCTCTTGACGAAGGACATCGCGGTTACCGGTCACGGTGACAAA
>CAIXHZ010000061.1 GCA_903919375.1 uncultured Actinomycetes bacterium
ACAGATAAAGTGCAGATCAGAGTTGCGGGTAAGCGCCCCCGGCAATAAATGTGACTCACAGAGAATCTGAAAGCCATTGCAGATACCTAGGACTGGGAAACCATGTTCGGCTGCGAGAATGATTGATTCCATGATGGGAGAGAAACGGCTGATCGCGCCACAGCGCAGGTAATCGCCGTAAGAGAATCCACCGGGAAGAACAACTGCCTGGACTTCTTTCAGATCGTTATCGCCATGAAAGAGTGAGACCGGGGTACCACCCGCGAGTTCAATTGCGCGAAGTGCTGAGAGATCATCGAGGCTACCGGGAAAAGTAACGACGCCAATACGCATTACTTCTCGACCTTTACTACAAATGTTTCGATAACAGGATTGGAGAGCAACTTCTCTGCTGCTTCTTCAATTTCAGCGAGCTGAGCTGCAGTGAGTTCGCCCGCAACAGAGATTTCAAAGCGTTTTCCTTGGCGCACGCTCTGTGCGAAGGTAAAACCGAGGCGAGGAAGTGCTGAGGCAACTGCTTGGCCTTGTGGATCGAGGATCTCCGGCTTCAACATAACTTCTACGACGATTGTTGCCATTTTTAGATCTCTCTTCCGGTCAGTAATTGGTAGGCCGATGAATAACGTTCTTGCGTTTTATCTACAACAGCTGCGGGGAGTTCGGGTGGAGTGGAATTACGATCCCAACCGGATTGCAACAACCAATCGCGAACAAATTGCTTATCAAATGAGGGTTGAGCTCCACCGGGCTGCCAATGTGAGGCATCCCAGAAACGTGATGAGTCGGGGGTCAAGGCTTCATCGCCAAGGCAAATATTACCTTCTCCGTCGAGCCCAAATTCGAACTTGGTATCAGCCAGGATAATTCCGCGCGTGGCGGCAAAGTCGTGGGCTGCGGAATAGAGCGCCAGAGTGAGGTCACGAAGGGCGTTGGCTAGGTCGACTCCCAAAATTTCTGTAGCTTGATCAAAGGTGATGTTTTCATCGTGTTCGCCATCTTCGGCTTTTGTCGCTGGCGTGAAAATTGGTTCAGGCAATTTTGAACCATCGAGTAGGCCAGCCGGAAGTGCAATGCCACAGACGCTCTGACTCTTCTGGTATTCACTCCAACCCGATCCAGTGAGATAACCGCGGGCTACACATTCGACCGGGAACATTTGTAATGGCTTCACGATGACTGCGCGGCGGGCAACAACTTCAGGAACATCTGTCGAAAGAATATGATGCGGAACGATCTCTTCTAATTTATCGAACCAGAAATTTGAGAGTTGGGTGAGCAATTCACCCTTACGAGGAATCGGAGTAGGCAAGACATAATCGAAGGCAGAGATTCGATCTGATGCGACAATGAGAAGTTCGCCAATTCCGTTGGTGTAGAGATCGCGAACTTTTCCACTGCGAATATGGGTCCACTCAGGAATTTCGATAAAAGTGCGTGACATTGATTCGCCTACCGAATAGCGCCGGGGCGATACTTCGCCGCAGCTGTATGAGCGGACGTTATCGCCTCAATGCGATGAACGACTCGCTCTGTTTGTGCATGAGCATCACCAGTAAATTCCAGTGGTGACGCAATTAAAGCGTCGAGCGCTGCTTTATCTAGCGGAATTCGATCATCAGCAGCGAGGGCATCAAGCATGGTATTTGGCTGACCTTCGCGGATTCCCAGTGCTGCCTTAACGGCATGCTCCTTGATGGTCTCATGCGCGATTTCACGGCCAACTCCAGCCTTGACTGAAGCCATCAAGATTTTAGTAGTCGAGAGGAATGGTAAATAGCGAGTGAGCTCGGCTGAAATTACTTCAGGGAAGGCGCCAAATTCGCTTAAGACAGTGAGGAAAGTTTCGATTAAACCATCGAATGCGTAGAAGGCATCTGGGATAGCGACCCGACGAACGACGCTACAGGAGACATCGCCTTCATTCCATTGATCACCGGAAAGTTCGCCGACCATTGAAGCGTAGCCGCGCAAAATAACAGCAAGGCCATTAACGCGTTCACACGAACGTGTATTCATCTTGTGAGGCATGGCCGATGAACCTACTTGTCCCGCTTTAAAGCCTTCGGTCACCAGCTCTGCGCCTGCCATCAAACGAATAGAGGTGGCAAATGATGAAGGCGAGGCTGCTAATTGCACGAGTGTGGTTACGACATCAAAATCAAAGGAGCGCGGATAAATCTGGCCAGTGGAATCAAGAACATGTGCAAAGCCAAGATATTGTGCAACTTCGGATTCGAGCGCGGCATGCGCGGCAGAAGATCCTAAGAGATCCACGGAATCTTGTGCCGTACCCACTGGGCCTTTGATGCCGCGGATGGGATAGCGCGAAATTAAATTATCAAGGCGTTCATATGCAAAGAGGAGTTCTTCAGCGGCTGAAGCAAAACGCTTGCCAAGTGTGGTGATCTGCGCCGGAACATTATGTGATCGACCAGCAATGGGCTGATCAATATATTGAGTAGCGCGCTCTCCAAGTAATGAGAGTGTGGCAATGACGCGATCGCGCACCAAGGCCAGACCATCGCGAATCTGCATCGCTTCAACATTTTCAGTGAGGTCGCGAGAAGTCATTCCGGCATGAATCGCTTCGTGTCCGGCTAGTGCGTTGAACTCTTCAATCCGCGCTTTTACATCGTGTCGTGTCTGCTTTTCACGCGCATCGATCGATGCTAAATCGACTTTCTCGATTACCTTTTCATAGTCGGCAATAACTGAATCACTAATCACGTGACCGAGACCAGACTGGGCCCGCATTACTGCAATCCAGAGCTTGCGCTCGGAGATGATCTTGGATTCTGGCGAGAAAATTTCGCGCATCGCACTAGATGCATAACGCTGGGCTAAAAGGCTCACTGGCATATTCTCCCTCATTAATTCCCCTTTTCTGCCATGGCAGCATTGAGGGCGATATCGCTTCGATAATGCGATCCAGCTAGTTGGATCTTGGAGAGCGCTTCATAAGCCTTCCCTCGGGCAATGGTGAGATCAGCCCCCACACCAGTGACGGTGAGGACGCGGCCGCCGGCTGAATGCAAAATACCATCTCGAAGAGTTGTGCCGGCATGGAAAATTTCTGCCGACTCTGGGGAATCGACGCCAGTAATCGGTTCGCCAGTGATGGGCGCTGCTGGATACCCCTGCGATGCAAGAACGACTGTTACCGCAGAATCTTCAGACCATTCCAATTTTTCATTCTCATCGAGAGAACCAGTTGCGGCTGCAAAGAGCAATTGCGCAAGTGGAGTCTTGAGGCGAGGGATCAGTACTTCGGTTTCGGGATCACCAAAGCGCGCATTAAATTCAATAACACGGGTGCCCTTCATAGTGAGAGCGAGCCCAGCGTAAAGAAGCCCGACAAATGGCGTTCCGCGCGCTGCCATCTCTTGAATGGTGGGATTGAGAACTTGATCAACTGTCTCTTGAACAATTTCGGTCGGCGCCCAATGCAGCGGCGAGTATGCACCCATGCCGCCAGTGTTGGGTCCACGATCACCATCGAAGGCGCGTTTAAAATCTTGCGCTGGCTGCATGCCAATGACTTTGGTGCCATCAGAAATTCCAAAGAGTGAAACTTCTGGACCATCGAGAAATTCTTCAATAACAACTTGTGATGAGAGCAGTGCATGCTCGAGCGCGGCTGCGCGATCGTCGGTAACAACAACGCCTTTGCCTGCGGCTAAGCCATCATGCTTCACAACGTATGGTGCGCCAAATTCATCAAGTGCCTTTTCAATTTCTCCTTGAGTGCGACAAGTAAAACTTCGCGCAGTAGGGACGCCGGCATCTCGCATAACTTGCTTAGCGAAATCTTTAGACCCTTCGAGTTGGGCTGCGGCTTTCGATGGGCCAAAGCAAGGGATGCCGGCACGGCTGAGTTCGTCGGCAACGCCATTTACTAATGGAACTTCGGGACCAATAACAACGAGATCGCTCCCTAGCTTTTTTGCTAGTTCAACGATCTCGGAATTGTTAGTGATTTCGCACGGATGGCAGGTGGCCAGCAGTGCGATTCCGGGGTTGCCGGGCGCAACGTGGAGTTCTTCTAATGCTGGGTCGCGCTTGAGCGCTGCGGCGAGAGCGTGTTCGCGCCCACCTGACCCGATCAGAAGAACTTTCAAATGAACTCCTTCACGACGATGGTCTGGTCGCGACCAGGCCCTACGCCAATGGCGCTCATCGGCGCCTCGGAAATTTTTTCGAGGTATTTCACATATGCCTGGGCATTGGCTGGCAGATCGCTAAAGCTGCGGGCACCAGAAATATCTTCAGTCCATCCTGGAAGATATTCATAGATGGGCTTGGCATGATGGAAATCTGTTTGGGACGAAGGAAGTTCTTCGACGCGAACGCCATCGATGTCATAAGCAACACAGACCGGAATTTTTTCCCAACCAGTAAGAACATCGAGCTTGGTCAAGAAGAAATCGGTAATGCCATTCACGCGAACTGCGTAACGAGCAATCGGTGCGTCATACCAACCACATCGACGGTTGCGACCGGTTGTGACACCAACTTCGCCACCGATGGTGCGAAGCTTCTCGCCATCTTCATCGAAGAGTTCGGTGGGGAATGGACCTGAGCCGACGCGTGTGGTGTAGGCCTTCACAATTCCAATAACAGTAGTGATCTTTGTTGGTCCGATTCCAGAACCGGTCGATGCACCGCCTGCCGTTGGATTAGAGGAGGTAACAAATGGATATGTTCCGTGATCGACATCAAGGAGCGTTCCTTGAGAGCCCTCAAGAAGAACTGTCTTTCCGGCTTTCAGTGCTTTATCGAGTAAGAGCGCAGTATCAGTGACGTAAGGACGCAAAATCTCTGCATACTCAAGATATTCATTAAAGACATCTTCGACTTCGATGCCTTTACGGTTAAAGACCTTAATCAAGACTTGGTTCTTATCGCGCAGCGCGCTTTCGAGTTTCTGGCGAAGAATCGATGGATCAAAGAGATCTTGTACGCGTACACCGATGCGATTGATCTTGTCGGCGTAAGCCGGACCAATGCCACGACCAGTAGTTCCGATTTTGGAGTTACCCAAAAAGCGCTCGGAGACTTTATCGATGGTGCGGTGATACGGCGTGATCAAGTGCGCATTGGTGGAGATCTTCAACTTTGAGGTATCGATGCCACGTTCGTTGAGACCTTTGATCTCCTGAAGTAAAACTGAAGGATCAATAACAACGCCATTACCAATGACTGGTACGACGTTGGGGCTCAAAATTCCGGATGGAAGTAAGTGAAGCGCGTATTTCTGATCGCCAATAACGACAGTGTGGCCAGCGTTATTTCCACCTTGATAGCGAACAACATAGTCGACGCGATCGCCAAGTAAGTCGGTGGCTTTACCTTTACCTTCATCGCCCCACTGGGCGCCCAGTAATACGAGTGCAGTCATTAGGCTTTAAGTGAAGTTCCGGTTGAGCGGAGATCATCACAGGCTTCGACGATACGAGCAGCGATGCCAGCTTCAGCAGCTTTACCCCAGGCGCGTGGATCGTAAGCTTTCTTATTTCCCACTTCGCCATCAATCTTAAGAACGCCATCGTAATTTTTCATGATGTGATCAACAACTGGGCGAGTAAATGCATATTGGGTATCGGTATCGATATTCATCTTTACGACGCCATAAT
>CAIXHZ010000062.1 GCA_903919375.1 uncultured Actinomycetes bacterium
GATGCCAACGCCGATCCATCCGATATTGATGTCGTCAAAGCGCTGGCGATTTCGGCAATTCCACTCTTACTTATTTTCTTGCAGCCCGATGTGGGAACCATTGCGATTATTAGCGCATCTCTTCTCGCGATCATTGCAACTTCGGGCGCTCCAAGTCGTTGGGTTATCGGACTTCTCTTGGTAGCAGTTGTCGGTGGTTTTGGAGCGGTAAAAGCTGGCGTAGTGAGCAAGTATCAGATTGCCAGACTTCAATCATTTGTCGACCCCAGTGCAGATCCACAACAGAGTGGTTACCAACTTCGCCAATCACGTATCACGATTGGTTCTGGTGGAATTATTGGTAAGGGGCTTTTCAGTGGACCGCAGACCAATGGTCGATTTGTTCCTGAACAGCAGACAGACTTTATTTTTACGGTCGCAGGTGAGGAGCTCGGATTTTTGGGATCGGGTCTGATACTTCTCCTCTTTGCGATCTTCTTCACTCGAGCATTTATGATCGCCCGGCGAACGAATGACCTCTTTGGCAGGCTGGTCTGCGTCGGCGTGATTGCGTGGTTTGCCTTCCAAACTTTTGAAAATATCGGTATGACGATGGGGCTAGTGCCGATGACCGGCGTGCCGCTTCCCTTCATGTCTTACGGCGGGTCGAGTATGTTCGCCAATTTGATTGGCCTGGGGCTCATCCAAAATATCCAGCTCCGCTCCTAGTCAGGTAGCTGGCCAGCACTTCGGATCTACTTTTCGGCAATCGGGGAGCCACGCGGGAAAATTGCGCCTAGTCGGCTCAAAATTGCTCTTTCAGCGGTCACTCTGCGATACTTTTCCCAGCGTTAAGCGCGTCGAGCGGGGCACCAGCCCCTTAATCTCTCGCCACTGCGACTGCTCGCTAAAGATTTGGTACTACGCCAAGCAATTGGCACTCATAACTGAATTAAGGATTTAACTAACTAAGCAAACCTTCACAAGAGGGTTCCACGAGATTTGCTTCCCTGGTGATCTAGGGGAGATCAGAAGAGGATTGAAATATGGCTATTGAGCCAAAGGGTGCGCGTAAGCGTACGTCCAAGAAATCAGCGGCAAAGGCAACGACCGGCGCCGAACCAACCACCGCAGCTCCTGCAGAACTTCCAGCAGATACTGATGAGAGCGTTGCCAAGGTAAAGAAGAGCGCCAAGAAAGCAGCAGCCATTCCGGTTCCTGTTTTTCAGGCAGCGCCAGAAGATGTCGCGCCTAAGCGAGCACCTCGCGCACAGGCAAGCAAGGCTAACTCCGAGAGCTCACCTGAGAGTTCCGAGAGCGCCACTTCAGATAACACTGCAACCTCCACCCAAGCCGAACGTGGAGGCGAAGAACGTCGCCGTCGCCGTCGTGGTGGCCGTGGTCGCAAGCGTCCATCGCAAGGTCGCGATAATTCTGAAGGCAGCGAAGATGCCAGTGAAGATTTTGATTCCGAAACCGGTGAGAACCTCGATGAGGGTGCTATTGATTCTGCGGATGATGAAGGTACTGAAGCGGGAACTCGTCGTCGACGTCGCCGTCGCGCGCGTGGGACAACTGCCGATGGTGTAACGCCAGGTGAAATTGTTGATGAAGATGGCGTTGTCACTGTTGTAAAGGTTCGCGAACCTCGTGAGGCTCGCAGTCGTGATGACCAGCCAACTCGCACCGATCGCAATAATCGCCGCGAACGTGGCGATCGCAATGATCGCAGCAGCCGCAATAATCGCCGGGATCGCACCGATCGCTATGACCGCGAACCACGCGATAATAATCGCCGCCGCGGAAGTGTCATTACCGAAGCAGAATTCCTCGCCCGTCGCGAAAATGTCGATCGTCAGATGTTGGTTCGCCAGACTGGTGATCGCACTCAGATTGCAGTCCTTGAAGACAAGGTCATGGTCGAGCACTACGTTAACCGCAATAGCAATATTTCCTATGTAGGCAATGTCTATCTCGGCAAAGTTCAGAACGTTCTTCCTTCCATGGAAGCAGCTTTCGTTGATATTGGTAAGGGCCGCAACGCCGTTCTCTATGCGGGTGAAGTCAATTGGGATGCTGCTGGCCTCGCCGAGGGTGCACCACGCAAAATTGAGCATGTTCTTAAAACTGGCCAATCAGTTCTCGTTCAGGTAACGAAGGATCCGATCGGACAGAAGGGCGCACGCCTCACTAGTCAGGTGAGCTTGCCTGGTCGTTACATCGTTTATGTACCGGGCGGCGAGATGAGCGGTATTAGTCGTCGCCTTCCTGATCAAGAGCGCTCTCGCTTGAAGTCAATTTTGAAGAATTTAGTTCCTGATGAGGCCGGCGTCATTGTTCGTACCTCATCTGAAGGTGCGAGTGAAGAAGAACTCGAGCGCGATGTCATTCGCTTGAAGGCGCAATGGGAAGATATTGAGAAGAAGGCCGCTTCAAAGGGGACCTCATCACCATCGCTGCTTTACTCCGAGCCAGACCTTACAGTTCGAGTCATCCGCGATATCTTCAACGAAGATTTCAAGAAAATGACTGTTCAAGGCGATCAAGCTTGGGAAGATATCAATAATTATCTCGGTCATATTGCGCCAGAACTCACAGCCAAGATTGAAAAGTGGACAGGTACTCGCGACATCTTCGCCGAGCACCGCATTGAAGAGCAATTAGCTAAGGCATTTGATCGCAAGGTCTACCTACCTTCGGGCGGTTCCCTTGTTATCGATCGCACAGAAGCGATGATCGTCATTGACGTCAACACCGGTAAGTTCATCGGTAAGGGCGGCAACTTGGAAGAGACTGTTACTAAGAACAACTTAGAAGCAGCTGAAGAAATTGCTCGCCAACTTCGCTTACGCGATATGGGTGGAATTATTGTCATCGACTTTATCGATATGGCATTGGAATCCAACCGTGATCAAGTGCTCCGTCGTCTGACCGAA
>CAIXHZ010000063.1 GCA_903919375.1 uncultured Actinomycetes bacterium
CACTCGTAGATCACTTTGGGCACCGAGCGCTGCCTTATGTTCCACAATTCGACTGGCATATTTCACAACGCCGCGAGAGAGGCCAAAAAATCTCACTGAAACGATTGCTACTTCTAGAACAAGCACCGGTGGTCGAGTCGATGCCATGGAGATCAACCAAGCACTGCAAGCGAGCAAACCAATGGCGGCCATTAGTGAAAATGCACTTAAGAAAATTGCCACCGCAAAATAGGAGAGGCGGCCTCGAATGATGGCGAGAATATTCTTCATCGCACAATTGCCATATCAATTACAGCATCTGCTGCAACACTGAGTTGTGGTCGGTGCGAGATCATAAGCACCATGCGACCTTCCTGCGCTTCACGCTTAATCACGGTAGCAATGATTTCTTCGGAGAGATCATCGACGGAGGCCGAAGGTTCATCCAAAATCAGCAGAGCGCTCTTCTTAAGAATTGCGCGCGTGAGGCCAATTTTGCGCAATTGACCAACGGATACTCCTGATTGGAGATTGCCCAGGTGCGTATCTAAGCCATCCGAAAGATCTCTCATCTCTAAGCCAGCATCTTTCAGGGCAACGATTAACTGGGCGTCACTTGCGCGAGGCGCGCTGGCGTGAAGTGCTTGGCGCACTGTTCCGACAGCAAAATGTGGCTCTTGCGGCAACCAAGAAATCAACCGATGGAGCGATGTTGGGGCGATTTCAGGAAGTGAAAAATTTCCGCGATCAGTAGAGAAAATGACTTCACCACTCGATGGTGTTAAGAAGCCCATCAGAATTTTCGCCAACGTGGATTTGCCAGAACCTGATGGCCCGATCAAAGCTGTGAATCGACCAGCTTCTAGTTGCCCGGCCGGAATATGAATAGGAGTTCGATCGGGGTATTCCACAGTGAGATTGCTCCATGTCACAGCGCTGATCGAGGAGATCTTTTCTACTCCACAAAAGTCTGCCTGGTCAAGAATCGAAAAAATTTGATTGAACGCCTCAACGCCGTCAGCAGCGGCATGGAAATAGGAGGCGACTTGGCGAATAGGCCAATAAACCTCGGGGGCGCAGATCAAAATAAAGAGTCCAACAGATAGCGAAATTGAACCGCTTATTAAGCGAAGGCCAATTGAGACGGCGAGCAGGGCTACTGAAAGTGTGGCAACCAATTCGAGGGCAAGGGATGAGAGGAAGGAGATCTTGAGGACCCGCATAGTCTCATCGCTATATTCCTGACCGACCTGAGCCAGTTTCTTACTCTGCAATTTATCGCGACCGTAAACCTTGAGCGTGCGAAGTCCGCTAAGAAGGTCGGCGAAATAACCACTGAGAATTCCTAAACTCTGCCAACGATCTTTCGTTGCCGCAGCGGTATAGCGGCCAATGAAAATACCAAAGAGTGGAATCAGCGGAATGGTCAGAAGAATAATGATTCCGGCTTGCACATCTTGTAGCGCAATCGTGGCTCCAACCAGCGCGGGGAGTAAAGCGGCAATGAAGAGCTGTGGAATGAATTTTGCGAAGTAGCCATCGAGATTGTTTATTCCGTTAGTGGCGAGGACTGAGAGTTGAGCAGAGCCCAAGGCATTTACATCAGTAGCGCTGCCAGAAATTGCCTTAGTGATCAGAGTCAATCGAAGTTCATTGCGGATCCGTGCAGAGGCGATGGCGCCAAGCCATTCAGTGAAGTAGGCGAGAATTGCTTTGCTGATAAAGACGGCGATTAGTGCGATGAATTCGCCCTTGATGCCAGCAAAGAGCGCTTTCTTCTGGAAGATGGCAACGATGATATGGGCAAGCAAGAAGCCTTGAGTAATGGTTAGCCCAGCAGTGACTAAGGCGATGAGTATGGTGAGTAAAAGAAAGCCGCGGCTACTACGCGAGTAGCGAAGTAGCCGCGGATCTAGCGGTTTCACGAATTAATTGAGTCCAAGACTCCAGATTCTGCATTGTGAATCTGATCGGGGCTAATTCGCTTTCTAAAGACCCAGTAAGTCCAACCTTGGTAGATCAAGACAATCGGAGTCATAACGAGCGCTACTACTGTCATAACTTTCAAGGTGTAATGAGTACTGGAAGCATTGAAGATATCTAGACCAGGGCCGCCAGCATGGATGTTCGGCATGACGTGTGGGTAGAGACCACTAAAGAGGGTGATGACTACGAATGCGGTAGCGACGGCAGAGAAGAGGAATGCCCAACCCTCGCGCGCCTTGAGATTGAAAGCAAGTGCTGCAAGCCAAGCAACCACGATGATCACTGAGCCGATGACGACTGCTGCCTTATGAGTGTACGAAGCCATAGTCCATCCCAAGAAGATCAAGGCAAGTACTGCCGTAATCAGTCCAGTCTTCTTAGCTAAGGCGTTGGAGCGAATTCGAATCTCGCCATCGGTCTTGAGCGCCAAGAAAAAGGCGCCATGGGTCACGAAGAGAAAGAGCGTAGTGAGTCCACCGACAAGTGCGTAGGGATTAAGGAGATTGAAGAATCCGCCGGCATATTGAATGGAGCCATTTGCGGCTTGCTTCAAGGGAACGCCACGAACGATATTGGCGAAAGCCACGCCCCAGAGCAGTGCAGGAATAAAGCTAGCTACGACGATGGCGTTATCCCAACGAGCGCGCCAATCCATGCTGCCGTACTTGCTGCGATATTCGAAGGCAACGCCACGAACGATGAGTGATACGAGAATCAAGAAGAGTGGGAGATAGAAACCACTAAAGAGCGTGGCATACCACTCAGGGAAGGCAGCAAAAGTTGCGCCACCAGCTACGAGCAACCAGACCTCATTGCCATCCCAGACAGGTCCGAGAGTGGTGAGAACTGCGCGGCGCTCTGGTTGATTCTTCGCCACAACCTTGAGAAGAATTCCAACTCCAAAGTCGAATCCTTCGAGAATGAAGTAACCGACCCAGAGAACAGCGATGATGATAAACCAGAATGAATTGAGTGACATTTTCTTCTACCTATTTCCCTTTCCGGCCTAATAGGCCATCGCTAGTTTTTTATTTTCTGGATGAGCGGCTGCATCCATTGGTTTCTCAGTTCCGACCTTGATGGTGCGGAAGAAGAGACCAGCTTCGATGACTGCCAAAATTCCATAGAGAAGAGTGAAGGCGATCATCGTGAAAGCAACGCTGCCAGCACTTACTACTGCGCTCACACCTTGTGAAGTCTTGAAGAGTCCAAAGACCACCCACGGTTGGCGAGCTGATTCAGTAAAGATCCAACCAAATGAGTTAGCCAAGATAGGAAGGAATGGGAGCGCAATACAGGTACGCAAGAACCACTTCTTCTGCGGAAGTGCACGGCCCTTGCGCATTAAGAAGAGGAAGAGAGCTGCAATGAGGGTGGTAATCGCGCCGAAGCCGATCATCAAACGGAAGGACCAGTAAGCCAATGGAATATTGGGCTTGTAATTTCCGGGGCCATACTTTGCAACGTATTGCTTCTGAATATCGTTGACGCCTTCTACAGTGCCATTGACATCACCGGTCGACATAAAGGAGAGAACTCCAGGAAGGCCAAGTGACATTACCGGGCGAGAGCCATCAAGGGTTCCAATAGTAAGGAGTGAGAATGGTGCGCTCGAGCGTGAGTTGTAAAGCGCCTCGGCGGCAGCCATTTTCATTGGTTGCTGCTTAGTCATAATACGAGCTTCCCAATCTCCGGTGGCTCCGACGATGAGGAAGGAGATAATCACAGTGATGAGGCCAGCTTTCATAACAGGGCGAGCAACTTCAACATCGCGACCGCGATAGATCATCCAACCAGAAATGCCAGCGAAGAGCGCGCCCGCGGTAAGGAATGCTGATGGCACGGTATGGAAGAAAGCTGCGACCGCCGTGTTCTGGAAGAGAACTTTGAAGATATTGACGAGTTCAGCGCGACCGCGACCATTGTTAAGTACATAACCATTGGGGTGCTGCATAAAGGCATTGGCGGCCAAGATGAAATATGCGCTAAAGAGCGTGCCAAGTGCAGCAAGCCAGATGGCGGCGAGGTGCAACTTCTTGGAGAGTCGATCCCAACCAAAGATCCAGAGACCTAAGAAGGTGGATTCGAGGAAGAAGGCCAAGAGTCCTTCCATCGCTAGAGGTGCACCAAAGATGTCGCCCACAAAGCGTGAATACTCAGACCAGTTCATTCCAAACTGAAACTCTTGAACGATGCCAGTGACAACGCCTATGGCGAAGTTAATGAGGAATAACTTTCCAAAGAATTTTGTGGCGCGAAGATATTTCTCTTTTGCAGTTCGAACCCAGGCGGTCTCAAGACCAGCGACTAAGAAGCCCGAACCAATTGTTATTGGTACGAAGATAAAGTGGTAAACAGTTGTGATGGCGAATTGCCAGCGTGCTAATGACAGAGCATTCATGGGAGTCTCTCCTTTTCCTGAGAAGATTCTCCACCTTTTAAATTGCGTAACCAATGAAAAAGAGAGTGGGCTAATGCACACTCTCTTTTTCTACGCGTAAAAACGCTATCTACTAGCCCTGAATGAGTGCTAGCCCTTTACTGCTTTGCCGCAGGTGTCGGTGCGCCTGATGGTCGGACACCGCCGGTGCCGCCTGGGAATCCGCGACCGCCACCAAATGCTGGAGCCAATGCTTTACATGCAGTCATTGCCTTCTGCTCCTTGGCGGAGATAGTTGGCATAACAGGAGGTGTAGTTGGAGCGCCGGTTGGACGAACGCCATTGGCGCCACCGAATCCGCGACGACCACCAAAAGTGAATGCAGTTCCGCCATGTGAAACCAAACAATCACTGTACTTCTTCATAGCTGCTTGGCGCGCTGGATCAGGAGTGCCACCAAAGGCTGGACGCTGACCTTCTTCACTATTAGGACCGTTCTCGCCACCTGCATCATCGCCGCCCTGCGCACCAGAGATAGATGGCTTGGGCGCTGGAACGCCCTTTGCAGATTTAGTGGCAGCAGGTGATGCGGCCGCTGGGGTCGAAGCCACCCAAACTAATTTGCCCGAGATAACTTTCTGACAGGTGTAATTCTTTCCACCAATGGTCGTTGCGGAGTATGCAGTGACGCATGGACCACCCGCTTTCGGTGCAGCAGCTTGGGATGCTGCAAGGGGAGTAACCGCCAGTGCTGCAAGAGTTAGGCTTACGATCTGAATAACGCGAGAAGTAGATTTCATGAGACAAGGATACGGGAGGCAGGCGATGGAGCAGATCGACTTCGCGCTGGCCCTTGCAAAGACTCATGAACTTCTCAGTAATTCACGCTCCCGAACCATCATTGGAATTGCTGGAAAGCCGGGTGCGGGAAAATCCCAACTTTCCGCCTTTCTGATGGCGAACCTGCCCGCTGATCTGGTCGCACTTGTACCCATGGATGGCTTTCACTTAAGCAATGAAGAACTTGAAGAGCTCGGTCGACGCGATCGCAAGGGCGCACCGGACACCTTTGATGTCGAGGGCTATGTAAATCTCCTCACCGAAATTCGTAGCAATAATAATGACGTGATTCGTTATCCAATATTTCACCGTGAGATCGAAGCATCGATTGCCGATGAAGGTCTACTCGCTTCAGATGTAAAACTCGTTATCACTGAAGGCAATTACCTCTTTCACGACCAAGATGGTTGGGAAGAAATCTCGCCGCTGCTAGATCATCGTTGGTTTGTCGGGATTGATGATTCGCTACGACTCGATCGCCTAGTGGCCCGCCATCACCAGTTTGGAAAAGATCTCGCAGCCGCCCACGCCTGGGCCACTGGCAGCGATGAGAGAAATGCCCAAATCGTGGAAGCCAGCAAGTTTCGCGCGGATTTGATCGTACTTAATCAATAAATACGCTGGTTATTTCAACTCCAATTTAGCCTGTAAACTTCTCACACCACTTGGAGACGTCGCATAGCCCGGTCGAGTGCGCCTCACTGCTAACGAGGTAAGGGGTAAAACCCTTCAAGAGTTCAAATCTCTTCGTCTCCGC
>CAIXHZ010000064.1 GCA_903919375.1 uncultured Actinomycetes bacterium
CGGATCTTGTCTTCTTCGCGGACCTTTGTCTCAATGAACTCTTCGATATCTGGATGATCAACATCCAAAACAACCATCTTTGCTGCGCGGCGAGTAGCTCCGCCTGACTTGATAGTTCCTGCTGATGCATCTGCACCGCGCATAAAGGAGACGGGGCCAGAAGCTGTTCCGCCTGACTTTAAGAGCTCCTTTGCAGAGCGAATACGTGAAAGGTTGAGACCTGCTCCTGAGCCACCCTTGAAGATCATTCCCTCTTCGCGGTACCAGTTAAGGATTGAGTCCATCGTGTCATCGACTGACAAGATGAAGCATGCAGATACTTGCTGTGGTGCATTCGTTCCAACGTTAAACCAGACTGGTGAGTTGTACGAGAAAATTTGGTGAAGAAGCATATGTGTGAGTTCGTGTTCAAAGATCTCTGCATCTGCATCAGTTGCAAAGTAGCCATTCTCTTTACCTGAAGCGACGTAGGTAAGAACTACACGATCAATAACCTGCTTGAGTGACCACTCACGATTGTCATGACCAACAGCACCGCGGAAATACTTAGTTGTCACAATCGTTGAAGCATTCACTGACCAGAAATCTGGATATTCAGTTCCCTTTTGCTCGAAGATAACTTCGCCCGACTTCCAGTTTGTCTGGACCACATCGCGGCGCTCCCACTTCACTGCATCATAAGGATGCAGACCAGCAGTGGTGAAAATACGTTCGATACTTAAACCCTTTCCCAACTTTGTAACTTGGGACTTGCGCTCCGCGGCGGGCTTATTAACGGTTGACATGCGTACTGCTCCTTATGCTGGTGATCGGAATGAAACTAGTTGGGTGATGAGGGTTTTAATTATTCGCCGGGGAGAGCGTCTTATTCTGTACTGACTTTGCTGCTTCTGTTACTTGTGCTTCTGGATGTGAAGGAGCTGCGCGGAGAAGTGCGATCTCGCCTTCAAAATCTTCGAGGGAGGCAAAGTTACGGTATACCGAGGCATAACGCAGGTAGGCCACCTCATCTAATTCGCGGAGTGGCGCGAGGATCGCCATCCCAACTTCTTGAGCTTCTACCTCGGCCTGTCCATCAGAGCGAAGAGCTTCTTCGACCCGTTGGGCAAGCAGAGCTAGATCATCATCGTTTACTGGACGCCCCTGGCATGCCTTTCGGACGCCTGCGATGACCTTCTCGCGACTGAAGGGCTCTGTAGCCCCTGATCGCTTGACGATGAGGAGAATCGATGTCTCAGAGGTTGTGAAGCGACGACCGCAAGCTGTGCACTCGCGACGGCGCCGAATAAGGGCACCTTCATCAGCCGGCCGTGAATCGACGACCCTGGAGTCATCGTGGCGGCAGAAGGGGCAATTCATCGTCTTCTCGTTTCTCGTTCGTGCCTACTGTGATCGTGGGCTATATCTGGGACAGATGGAGGAGATTAGCGCAAAACCACAACTTATGGGTGATATCTTCGCTGTAACCCCTACATCTTGTGCCAACCATACACCCGCAGTTGAGAGTTTGGTGGGCTCATCTCGGCGTGTTGAGGTGAACTCGATCGCCGAACTCAGTAGCGAGGAGGAAAAAGTAGATCTAACTACCCTAAAACGGACACTCCCGTGGTGATGGGTGCCCCTTCCAGAATCGCCCACTCCTCATCGCGAAAGAGCCTGGATCGAATCAGAAAGCGTTTTCCTTCGGGAGATTCAAGTGAGAAGCCTCCCCCGCGACCATCAACAACATCAATAGTGAGGTGGGTATGTTTCCAATATCCAAATTGCGATGCAGAGATCCAGATATAAATCGGATCGGCAATTCCTTCGATAATAAATTCTCCGAGAAGTACATCTTGTGCGCCAACGCGAAATTCACCACGTAGATAACACATAGGAGAAGACCCGTCACAACAACCACCTGATTGATGAAACATCAGTGGTCCGTGCATACTCGTAAGTTTGCGCAATAGATCTGCGCACGCTTGCGTGTAATCCACTCGTGACGGGATCTCCATCGAACTCCTCTTAACTTTTCTCTCTCAGTTTATTCGGCTTGTTTATTCGGCTCGTTAATTCGACTTAGAAGAATCCAAGCTTATTAGGTGAATATGAGACAAGAAGATTCTTTGTCTGCTGGTAATGATCGAGCATCATCTTATGATTTTCGCGACCGATACCAGATGCCTTGTAGCCACCGAATGCAGCTCCTGCTGGATATGCGTGATAGCAGTTAGTCCATACACGTCCTGCTTGAATCTCACGACCTGCGCGATAAGCAGTATTCATATCACGACTCCATACGCCAGCACCAAGGCCATACAAGGTGTCATTTGCAATCTCCATTGCATTATCAAAGCCATCAAACTTGGTGACTGAGATAACTGGTCCGAAGATCTCTTCTTGGAAGATACGCATCTTGTTATTACCTTCAAAGATCGTTGGAGTGACGTAGTAACCACCGGAGAGTTCTCCACCAAGATCGGCTTGAGTTCCGCCAGTAAGTACCTTCGCGCCTTCCTTCTTACCGATTTCGATATAGGAGAGGATCTTCTCGAGTTGATCATTAGATGCTTGCGCACCAATCATCGTTGATAGATCAAGTGGGTGCCCCTGGACGATCGCCTTTGTGCGAGCAGTGACATCACCCAAGAACTTGTCATAGATCTTTGCATCGATAAGTCCACGAGATGGGCATGTGCAGACTTCACCTTGGTTGAGGGCGAAAAGTGTGAATCCTTCGAGCGCCTTATCGTAGAAAGCATCATTCTCATCTGCGACATCAGCGAAGAAGATATTCGGTGACTTTCCACCGAGTTCGAGTGTGACGGGGATGATGTTCTCAGATGCATATTGCATGATCAGACGACCTGTTGTGGTCTCACCTGTAAAGGCGATCTTTGCAATACGTGGTGATGATGCGAGTGGCTTACCTGCTTCAACACCAAAGCCGTTGACGACATTGATAACGCCAGCTGGAAGTAGATCGGCGATGAGCTCCATCAAGAACATAATCGATGCTGGAGTCTGTTCGGCTGGTTTGAGAACTACACAGTTTCCTGCAGCGAGCGCAGGCGCAAGTTTCCAGACCGCCATAAGGATGGGGAAGTTCCACGGAATAATTTGTCCGACAACTCCTAGTGGCTCATGGAAGTGATAAGCAACGGTATCTTCATCAAGTTGGCCGAGTGATCCTTCTTGTGCACGAATTGCACCAGCAAAATACCGGAAGTGATCGATTGCCAATGGAATATCTGCATTAATAGTTTCACGAATTGGTTTTCCGTTATCCCATGTTTCGGCTACGGCGATCGCTTCAAGGTTTTCCTCCATGCGATCTGCAATTTTATTGAGAATGATTGCTCGAGCGGTAGCTGATGTCTTTCCCCAGGCCTTCGCAGCTGCATGGGCTGCATCAAGTGCCTTATCAATATCGGCCGCATTTCCTCGTGCTATTTCACAGAAGACCTTGCCAGTTATTGGGGTGACATTTTCAAAGTATTGGCCCGATGATGGTTTGACATACTCCCCACCAATCCAATGATCGTAGCGAGCTTTAAATGTTGCCTTGCTTCCAGGTTGCCCCGGTGCGACGTAATCCGTCATGTCCGCTCCTTAGGTAATGGGCAAATTTGCCCATTCGCTTGCACGCTACGCCGCAAAGAGTGGATTGGATAGTGGACTAGCACCCATAGGAGTTGGGGTTGAGGCAGAAACTACTTCGGAACTAGTGGGAAGGCACCATTAAGCGTGTGCCCACAGCAATATCTGTCGTAGTGAGGGCGTTGGCCTGGACGATCTCATCGAGAACTGAGCTGACATCTCGGTTACCCGCGACCATTGCAGCGACGGACCAGAGTGATTCACCTGGAGCGACAACGACGCGGATATACCCTGATGTAGCTGGTGTTGAAGCGATACGAGTTTCAGATGCGTGACCCACTGCGCTAAAACCAGCGCCAATCACTACTAAGAGAGATCCCGCTGCCATAGTGCGAACTAGGTTGCGTCCACGTCTTGTTAGTTTTGTCTGTGCCATCTGAAGTACCAACTTTCTTTACAACCACTTCACTGCTGTTCGAGGGGATTCGAACAACTGTTCTAATGAGAAAGATACCCCAACCCACTGACATAGGCAAGAAAAATACGAACAAATGTTCGACAAATCCTTCAACCCCCGCTACCCTTAAGCCATGGCTACACGTAAACCGACCCCTGCAAGCAAGCCCGTTACCGAGCTCATCCCGGTCGCCCATCCCGTGGTCGACCCGAACGGGCTCACCCAGCGCCAACAGCTGATCCTCAAGGTCATCAAAGAGGCCGTTGAGAGCCAAGGCTTCCCGCCGAGCATGCGAGAGATCGGTGAAGCCGCTGGCCTCGCCTCCCCTGCATCGGTGAAGTACCAACTTGAAGAGCTCACCAAGAAGGGTTACATCAAGCGCAAGGCGACCAATGCTCGCTCCCTTGAGGTATCAACCCCCGATGATCAGATCGCTCCATCTAAGGGCATCACCATTCCATTGCTCGGAACTATCGCCGCAGGAACTCCCATCTTGGCCCAACAAGAGGTCGAAGATCGTTTCACCCTCCCTGAGGAATTTGTCGGTCAAGGCGAACTCTTTATGTTGAAGGTCAAGGGCGACTCCATGGTCGATGCCGCAATCTGCGATGGCGATTACGTCGTTATCCGCTCCCAACAGAACGCCGAAAAGGGTGAGATCGTTGCAGCGATGATCGATGGCGAAGCGACAGTAAAAACTTTCTCTAAGAAAGAGGGCCACTTCTGGTTATTACCAGCCAATGATAATTTTGCGCCAATTCCAGCTGATAACGCGCAGATTCTTGGCAAGGTGACCGCAGTATTGAGAAGCGTTCATTAACAGATAAATGCCATTAAAATTGCAATAAAAAAACCCGGCCTTCTGGCCGGGTTTTTTCTTTGTGATCTACTTTTAGATCTACTTCCAGTAAGCCAAATGGCCCTTTGAAGCGACCCAGCCAAAGCCAAGATCGCCATGCTTTGCGACAAGTGCGAAGAGCACAAGTGCTGCTCCAGCAAGTGCGAAGCCCTTCATAAATGACAACATCTCATTCTGCTTAGCTGTTGCATCCTTCTCTGCCCAGAAGTTGTGGAAGATGATTGATGCAAGGATTAAGAAGATTGCGATCAGAAGTGCGCCGAGGTCAACATAGAGACCAAGTACGACAAGCAATCCACCAACAAGAATCATGAGTCCTGAGAGAAGAACGCCAAGCTTTGCAGCTGGGAGCTTCTTGTACTTTGCATAGCCGGTCATCATTTCAAGCTTTGCGAAGTGGTTAATGCCTGACATAACGAAGAATCCACCGAAGAGAATTCGGCCAATAACGAGGATTGCGCTCAATGTATTTCCTTTTCTATAGAGAGATCGCCTCCGAAAGGAGCGGCGATCGAGAAC
>CAIXHZ010000065.1 GCA_903919375.1 uncultured Actinomycetes bacterium
AAAATTAGACCAAGCAAAAGAGTTTCCTGAAGAGGCACGTCGTCTCTTGAAAGTTAAGCTTGATGCTCTTGGAGGAACTGCTCAGTGATGATTTCGATAAAGCGTCTTGCAAGCATCTCTATGGTGGGTGCAATCGCCATAGTTCTGGTTGCCTGTTCCGGCAGTGCGCGCGTGCGCTAGCCTGCTGAGTTGACGCCTGTCGCTTATCAGTTTGAGTTGGTGCCAGTCTTGACTACTAATTTTGGTTCCTCTGAGACCTTTAATTTTCACCCGGCGGTTGCGGGCGATGGTGCCTATACCGCATCAAATGGCGGTAGCGTCACCAAGACTGATTTGGCTACCGGCAAGAAAATGTGGGAAGCATCCGTTCCCGAGAATCTTGCAGTTGGCCCAGGTTCTGATGGCCGAACTACCGCAGTAGTCGGTATCAAAGGCAATGTGTATGCTTTTGACGATACTGGTAAAGCACTGTGGAATGTCAATATTGGCAGTGAAGTCTTAAGTGAGCCAGTTGTAGCTGGTGGTGTAGTGATTGTTCGTGCCTTAGATAATCGTTTTGTCGGTTTAGATGCACAGACTGGCGCACGTAAATGGACTTATCAACGACCACAATCTGCTTTGTCATTACGCGTTGGATATGGCATGTTGCCAATTAATAATGAAGTGGTAGTGACAGGATTTTCAGGCGGCCGTTTTGGCATGATCGCGATAGCGAATGGCGGATTGGTTTGGGAGACCCCCATTTCATTTCCAAAAGGCTTTTCAGAAATCGAACGTTTGAATGATGTCACTGCTAAACCTAGTATGGAGAGTGATGTCGTTTGTGCCGTCTCTTATCAGGGACGCATTGGCTGTGGACAGGTACGCACCGGGAATCTTTTATGGTTCAAAGATTTTTCTAGCTACACCGGTACCGCTCAAAGTACGGATATGGTGTTTTCTGCAAATGAAAAGTCATACGTCACTGCGTTTGCTACCAAAGATGGCACTCAGGTTTGGGAGAACACCAAGCTGACATTCCGTGATGTAGGCGAACCCCTGGCTATTGGTAAGGTTCTGCTGATGGGTGATGCGGAAGGTTATGTGCATGCATTTTCACAGGCGAATGGCGATCTTGTTGCACGCTTTCGTCACGATAGCAGTCCAATCACAGCCGCCCCGATTGCAGTGGGCGGTCTCATCTTGATTCAATCTCAAGGTGGAAAACTAGCGGCGTACAGTCCAAAATGAATCCAGTAATTACCATTGTCGGTCGACCCAATGTTGGAAAGTCGACACTCTTTAATCGTCTGACGCGTTCACGCGATGCATTGGTAGCCGATTTTTCAGGCCTCACGAGAGATCGTCACTACGGCAAAGGCCGTATTGGTGAGCGCGCATTTATTTGTGTGGATACCGGCGGATTTGAGCCGGTTGCCAAGACCGGCATTGTTGCTGAAATGGCGAAGCAAACCAAGCAGGCGGTAGCTGAGTCCGATATTGTGATTTTCTTGGTAGATGGTCGATTAGGTATGGCGCCACAAGATCGCGTGATTGCAGACTTTTTACGCAAAACCGGTCGTCCTGTCATATTGGCTGTTAATAAAACTGAAGGTATGCAGGCTGGCGTTGTAACTGCAGACTTTCATGAAATGGGTTTGGGTGAGCCTTTCCCAATTTCTTCAGCACACGGTGATGGTGTTCGCGGACTCATAGATGATGCGCTCGATTCTTTAGGTATTGCAGAGCCAGATGAGGAAGAATTAGCGAACGATCCAAATCGCCCAATGAAGATTGCGGTAGT
>CAIXHZ010000066.1 GCA_903919375.1 uncultured Actinomycetes bacterium
CCAACAGCCGCCCAAGAAGAAGTCAAAATCGGGAAATCCGGCTAAACGCGCTGCGGAGCAGGGCTGACTAAAGCTGGCGCTGCGGAGCAGAGCTGACTAAAGCTGGCGCTGCGGAGCAGGGCTGACTAAAGCTGGCGCTGCGGAGCAGGGCTAAGACTAAGCGGGGGATTTGGGTTCAGCGCCCTGAGATGGCAAGATTGGCCATCTGTTCAGGGGCCCTCTACCCCTTGACTCAGATCATGTCCAATATGGATGCCTGAAAGCCAGACGCTCCCACTGTCTTGGCAATTAGAAATCCGAACACTCAAGGAGAAAGCCTTCGTGGCCGTAAAAATTAAGCTCATGCGTCTCGGAAAGATTCGCACACCGCACTACCGTATTGTCGTTGCTGATGCTCGCGTTGCCCGTAACGGTCGCGCTATCGAGGAGATCGGTCGCTACTCACCTGTAGCAGAGCCATCACTTATTGAAGTGAATTCAGATCGCGCACAGTACTGGCTCGGAGTTGGCGCACAGCCAACCGAAGCCGTCGAAGCTCTTCTTAAGATTACTGGTGACTGGCAGAAGGCTAAGGGCCTCCCAGGAACAGAGGGAACTCTTAAAGTTGCAGAGCCAAAGCCACACAAGCGCATTGCTTACGAAGCTGCAGTGAAAGATGCAATGAATGAGCCAGCAGATGGTGCAACAACAATGAAGAAGAAGGCCGCTGACAAGCTTGCTGCAAAGGCCAACCCAGTTGTTGAAACTCCAGTTGTTGAAGAGTCTGCTCCGGTCGTTGAAGTAGCTGCTGAAGCAGTTGCAGAAGAGAGCGCTCCAGTCGTAGAGGCTGAAGTTGTTGCTGACGCACCTGCCGCTGAAGTTGCAGAAGAAAGCGCAGCTGAATAATTATGATCGATGAGGCGCTCGAGCATCTCGTCAAAGGCATCGTGGATAATCCTGAAGATGTTGTCATCACAGAGAAGAACCACCGCCGCGGAACAACACTCGAAGTTCGCGTTAATCCCGAGGATATCGGCAAGGTAATTGGTCGCAATGGCCGTACCGCACGCGCGCTTCGCACTGTTGTAAGTGCTATTGCTGGTCGTTCTATCCGCGTCGATCTCATCGAGGCTGACGAGGCTCGTTAATAATGCTCCTGACCGTCGCTCGCATTGGGCGCGCTCACGGAGTACTCGGTGAAGCGACAATCGAAGTTCGCACCGATATGCCAGAAGAACGTTTCTATGTGGGCGCTGTCTTAGCGACAGAGCCCACATCTTTTGGCCCACTAACAATTACTTCAGTTCGCGACCATAACGGGATCATCTTGCTCGGCTTTGCTGGCATCCACGATCGAAGCGGCATCGAGAAACTTCGCGATGTCCTCCTTCGCGCCGAAGTCGATATTGAAGAAGAGTTCGACGATGAAGATGATTACCATGTCCAACAACTCATTGGCTGCATGGTTAGTACCGAAAGTGGCGAAGAGGTAGGGCTAGTAAAAGATGTGGTTAATTTACCGGGTCAAGATGTTCTGGCAGTTGATTACCGTGGCCGTGAAATTCTCATCCCCTTTGTCTACGAAATCGTGCCCACAATTGATATTAAGGCGCGGAAAATCATTATTACTCCTCCCGCAGGCCTGCTCGATGATTCCGCTGCCATAATCGCATCTACTCGAGAGAGCGAGAGCGAAAGTGAATAAGTTTGATCTCATAAGTATCTTCCCTGAATATTTTGAACCTCTAGAACTCTCGCTGATCGGCAAAGCGAAAAAGTCGGGCCTCGTAGATATTTCAGTTCATAACCTTCGTGATCAAGCCGATGATAATCACCACACCGTTGACGACACCCCCTATGGAGGGGGCGCGGGAATGGTCATGCTGCCAGAGCCATGGGGCGCAGCCATCGATGCCATTGCTTCTAATGTTGATCAGATTTATGACCTCATAGTCCTGACCCCTGCCGGTGAAAAATTTTCCCAATCGATGGCCGAAGAGCTAGCGCTATGCGACAACCTCATCTTTGCCTGTGGCCGATATGAAGGAATTGATATTCGGGTGACTGATTTCTATCGCACCCAAAAGAATTTTCGAGTCCGTGAAATTTCCATTGGTGATTACGTTCTCAACGGCGGGGAAGTAGCGACGCTGGTAATTATGGAGGCGATCATTCGATTAATTCCAGGTGTTATCGGCAATCCCGCATCGCTTGAAGAAGAGTCACATTCACTGCGAGATGAGAATGGCAGCTTGGTGGAATATCCGAGCTACACAAAGCCAGCGAATTGGCGCGGGCTGGAAGTTCCACCGGTTCTTCTCTCTGGAAATCATGGCGAAATCGCCCGTTGGCGAGCCGAGGCCGCGTCGGCGCGGACCGCAGAATTGCGCAACCGAACTCGCGAGTAACCCGCCCCCATGGGGTACCTTTGAGCCATGGCTTCAATTGATCCGAAAATTCAGTCACGACTCATTCGCGATCTCGAGCCGGTAGTAGCAAAAGAACTCAATCGCCATATCGCCACGACACGCGATTGGTATCCCCACGAATATGTGCCTTGGTCTGAAGGTCGTACCTTTGCCGGCCCACTCAATGGCGATGCTTGGGAAGCGAAAGATTCGAGACTCACGCCCATCGCGCAAGATTCGCTCGTTCTTAATTTAATGACCGAAGATAACTTGCCGAGCTATCACACCGAAATCGCTATATCGATGGGCCGCGATGGTGCTTGGGGTAATTGGATCGGTCGCTGGACCGCCGAAGAAGGTCGGCACTCCATTGTTCTTCGTGATTATTTGATGGCCACTCGTGGTGTCGATCCGGACGAGCTCGAAGATCTGCGCATGGCGCATATGCAAGTGGGTTATCAGACTCCTTATGACAACGATATGTTACATACCGTTGCTTATGTATCGTTCCAAGAATTAGCAACGCGCATCTCGCACCGAAACACTGGCAAAATTTCGCAAGATCCCATTGCCGAGCAGATGCTTGCCCGAGTCGCGCTGGATGAAAATCTCCACATGCTTTTCTATCGCAACCTCCTTGGCGCAGCCATCGAGATGGAGCCAAATGCTGCCATGCGTGCGATCACGGATGTAGTCACCAATTTCCAAATGCCGGGAGCAGGAATGCCGGGCTGGGGTCGCAAATCAGTCGGAATCGCTCTCGCTGGAATTTACGATCTCCAACTTCACTTAGAAGATGTGGTTAATCCAGTTCTTCGTGCCTGGAATGTCTTTGAACTTGAAGGACTTAACTCTGATGGCGAGCAAGCTCGCCTCGAACTAGCAGCGTTTCTGGAGAAAGCTGCCGAGGATGTTATTCGTTTCAACGATAAGCGCGACGCGCATTTTGAGCGCCTAGAAGCGCGCGGCCAGAGTCCTATCCGCTTGAAGACACTTCTTGATCGCAAGAGCGAAGGCGCAGAACTTAACTCTTAGTTTCACCGCCCACACCGCCTGTGAGTCTTATGGGAATAATCTCGACACGCCGAGCGTTGATTAGGTGGATGGACCTCTTATAAGACACTATCCGCCCTGTGGGGTAAATAACCCCGATCGAACTCTGTAATGGTGTTTGACGAGATGGATGAGATGGAGGCGTCATGGCTACTGATTACGACACGCCCCGAAAAACCGATGAAGAACTGCATGAAGAGTCACTCGAAGAACTCAAAGCCCGTCGTGCCGATGCACAATCTGGATCTGTTGATGTTGATGAAGAAGAGGCAGCTGAAAGTCTTGAGCTTCCAGGCGCCGATCTCTCTGGTGAAGAACTTACTGTTCGCGTGGTACCTAAGCAACAAGATGAATTTACTTGCTCGCGATGCTTCCTTGTGCATCACATCACGCAACTTGCTAAAGGTGAAGGCGCTAAGGCTGTCTGCAAGGATTGCGAGTAACGGATTTAATGATCTGCCGTAGAACGTAGATCAAGCACGCGTACTAATTCTTCCGGGTCCCTGCTGCTTATTAACCAATAAGGAGTGGGGTCTTTTGGATCTCGTTGCATAATTTTTACTCCACCTTTTACCCAAAACCGGATATCCAGGAATGCTGCTGGATCTATTTCTTCTCCTCGCGCCCGCTTCATGGAAGTGGCGGAGAGTGGCAGGAAGCCGTGTATGTGGGCTCGGGGAATTGCCGCCTTTCCTACAATAAGCCAGCCTTTGGTGACAGTAACGCGCAGACCGGTGCGCCGTTCCATAAAAATAAGAAAGAGAAATTCCGCAACTGTGAGAACCAGAGCGGCAGCATTTCCGGCAGCTGCCCAGAGCGCCAATGAGAGCGAACTAAACATGAAAATAAGAAATGCCCACAGCCAGATAGGCCAGCGCATCTTCTCGCTGTAGAGGCTCACTCCAAAATCAGCTGAACTATTTCCGTTCTTACTCATAGGTAGAACGGTACTTCAGATCGCTATCCGATATATCCTTAATCAGTGAGCAGAGTTCCAAGCACCGTTCCGCCCGAGGGCGCAGCAATTCCACCGCGCCATCCACTGGCGCCCGCTTCGGGCACTAAGATTCCTTCCCACTTTGGTCATTGCTTTGGCTGTGGCGAACTTCATCCCACCGGATTGCATCTCGAGGCATATGTAGGCGAAGCTCTCGACATCACTGCCACCTTTGTCGTTACCGAAAATCATCAAGGCGCTCCTGGACTTGCCCATGGCGGCTTGCTCTCATTGGCCTTTGATGAAGCGCTCGGAAAGTTAATGTGGTTAATTCGAGCACCAGGCGTCACAGCGCGATTGGAAACTGACTTTTTACTCCCCGTTCCGATCGGTGCGACGCTCTTTATTACCGCTGAAATTACTGGCCAAATTGGCCGCAAGGTTTATAGTTCGGCGGTCGGGCGCCTCAACTCTTTTGATGGACCGATTGCCGTCAAAGCTGCGGCTCTCTATATCATCGTGCCGATGGCACACTTCTTGGAGAGCGCTCCAAAAGAATATATTGATCACGTCACTAAGCACCCAGAACTTCTGGCATTCGTCGATCCCGACTTTGAAATTAATCCCTAAGGAGTTCCATGCCATCACAGCTGCCAGTCCTCATTACCCGCATCGATCCTTCGGTGCCACTTCCAGTTTATGCAAAGCCTGGCGATGCCGGCGCGGATTTAGCTACTCGCATTGATTTCACTTTGCAGCCTGGCGAACGTTCCCTTATTCCCACGGGTATTTCGATCGCCCTTCCCGATGGCTATGTTGCCCTCGTTCACCCTCGGTCGGGATTAGCAATCAAGCATGGTATTTCGATGGTGAATACACCTGGCACAGTAGATGCCGGTTATCGGGGGGAGTTGCAGGTTATCTTGATCAACCACGATCGAACCACGCCGATTTCATTTAAAAGAGGTGATCGAATCGCCCAGTTAGTTATTCAAAAAGTAGAACGCGCCGAATTCATCGAAGTCTCTGAACTTCCCGGCACCGACCGCGGAAGTGGTGGATTTGGCTCTTCCGGGGTTGGACAATAATGAGTATCGAAGGTCAATCTAACGATCGGGATAAGGTTTTAGGAGCGCTCGGCGGAAAGCGGGGCTTGCTCGATTCGGGACTCCCGTCCCTTCTCTTTCTCCTTGTTTTTACCATTACAAAATCTCTCAACGATTCGCTTATCGCGGCCCTCATCGTTGCTGGAGTATTCACATTAGCGCGGTTGATCAAACGCGAGACGATCCAACATGCGCTCTCTGGACTCTTTGGTGTCGCAATCTGCGCCTTACTCTCACGCCACACTGGCAAAGCAGCTGACTTTTACTTGCCAGGTTTATGGATAAATATTGGATACGCAGCTGGTTACACCGTGGCCAATATTGTTGGCTGGCCACTACTTGGAATTATGCTCGGACCAATTCTTGGCGAAGACTTTCATTGGCGCAACGTCCCGGCTCGCAAGCGAGCCTACATTCGAGCAGGCTGGATCTGGGTCGCACTCTTCGTTTCGCGATTGATCGTTCAATACCCGCTTTATCGGGCGGGAAATATCGGATTATTGGGTACTGCGCGTTTGGTAATGGGTACACCGCTCTTTGCGGGAGTCGCTTGGTTAACGTGGCAAGTACTGCGAAAAGTTCCGACAGCTAAAGCAAGTAAATAATTCCGCGCTTTAGGCTGAAATAAAACATTCCTTGAGCTTGCTCTCTGCCAGAGCTGTAGCAATAAAGAGAAGTTCATCGCCGGCAGAGTAGAGATCATGCGCTGCTGGGGTAATTACCTGACCATCGCGAACAATTGCTGCCAAGGTAGAGTCTTCTGGAAGTTCGACTTCTTCAACGGTACGCCCACACGCTTTGGCGCCGTCAGGTAATGTGATTTCAACAAGGCTCGCTTCACCTTTGCGGAGAGAGAAGAGGCGAACGACGTCGCCGACGCTCACGGCTTCTTCAACAATTGCGGCGATAATCCTAGGTGTTGAGACTGCGACGTCCACGCCCCATGACTGATCGAAGAGCCATTCATTTTTCGGATGGTTAACACGTGCAACCACGCGCGGAACGCCATATTCAGTCTTAGCTAAGAGCGAGGCGACAAGATTTACTTTGTCATCGCCGGTGGCTGCTATCAACACTTGGCAGGCATCGAGTTTGGCATTATCTAACGAAGTAATTTCACAACCATCGGCCATGAGCCATTCAGCCGTGGGGACGCTATCCATTTTGAGCGCTTTAGGATCGCGATCGATGAGAAGAACGTGGTGACCATTTCCGAGTAATTCGCGAGCAATTGCGCGACCAACATTTCCAGCACCGATAATTGCAACTCTCATGACTTAAGCCTCTTCCGGTGATCGAGCAAGGGCAGTTTCGGCAATCTGAATCTGATCATTGCGAATAATGAGGTGGACGATATCGCCCTCTTGCACAACTGTGCTCTGAGTGGGAACCATTCCTTCGCCCAACCGAGTGATCAGGGCTACGCGGGCAGGGGCAATTTTTTCGATGAGCGATGCCGGCTTTCCAAACCAATCGGAATGGAGCGGTACTTCAACGAGTGAGACAATTCCGCTGGCATCTTGCCATTCAGAGTGCGATCCTTCGGGAGCGATTCGTCGAATGATCTGATCGGTCGTCCAAAGAACAGTGGCTACGGTGGGAATTCCGAGACGTTGATAAATTTCAGCTCGTTCAGGGTCATAGATGCGGGCGACGACGTTGGCGATTCCATACGTTTCGCGGGCGACTCGAGCAGCCAAGATGTTGGAGTTGTCACCGCTGGAGACAGCAGCAAAGGCATCGGCCTTTTCGATTCCGGCTTCCAATAAGGTGTCTCGATCAAAGCCAACGCCAGTGATCGTCTTGCCTTTGAAATCAGCTCCAAGTCGACGAAAGGCTTCGCGACTCTGATCGATAACGCAGACGCTATGGCCCGCCGCCTCTAGGGCAGTTGCTAGACCTGAACCAACTCGACCACATCCCATAATGACTACATGCACGGGATGAACTTACACCTAAAGGCCGTCAGATTTTAGATAGGCTTGGCCAAATGGAACCAAATTCGCAGGAAAAAGTTACTCCCGCTCGGCCTTCGACTTCGCTAGAAGTAGGGGATCGGCTCACTGTCGAAATTGGACCGGTGGCTCATGGTGGACACTTTGTCGCACGCCATGAAGGTCGAGTGCTCTTCGTCCGCCATGGATTGACGGGTGAAAAATGCCTCGTTGAAATTACTCAAGTTACCTCCAAGCTATGCCGTGCCGATGTTGTAAAAGTTCTCGAAGCCTCACCCCATCGGGTCGCGGCACCGTGCAGATTTGCGCGCCCCGATGGTTGTGGTGGATGCGATTTCCAACATGTAGAGATTAACCATCAGCGCGAACTCAAGCGTTCGATCATTCGTGAACAGTTCTCGCGCCTAGGCAAAATTGAGATCGACCTCGATGTCATTGGCGTCGAGCCAAGCAATGGTCTGCATTGGCGAACCCGTATGGATTTTGCAATTGGTGCACATGGCAAGCCCGGCCTCTACTCTTCTCGAAGCAAAGAGGTTATCGAGATCGATAAGTGCCTCATTGCGGTCGAGCAAATGGAGAATCCAGCGTTCTTTGATCGCGCTTGGAAAGGCGATGATCGACTCGAAGTAGCAGTATCCAGCGCTGGTGAAATGAATGTCTCTCGAGGCGGTCGTAGTATCTCTGGCCCCACCCAATTGCACGAGACAGTAAATAATTTCGAATACGAAATCTCTCCGACCTCTTTCTGGCAGAGTCACACCGCAGCGCCAGCAACTTTGATGAAGCGCGTCATGGATCTCTTGGCGCTTCGGGTCGGTGATCATGTCTGTGATCTCTACGGTGGCGTTGGGCTCTTCACTGCGCCGATGACGCAAGATGTTGGGTTGGCCGGGAAAGTTCACCTCATCGAATCTAGTTATCGGGCCATCCAAGATGCCGCCAAGATATTTAAGGATGAGAAGCAAGTGGAGATTCATGAGGGACGCGTAGAGGCTAAGTTGCCATTGATTCGTAAGATTGATGTCATCCTGCTCGACCCACCGCGTACTGGAGCGGGGGAGTCGGTCGTCAAGGCTATGGTGAAGGCAAAGCCTCGAACCATCGTCTATGTCTCCTGCGATCCAGCAAGCCTGGCTCGTGATGCCCGCCTACTCGAGGATTCTGGCTATCTCATGGATCACATTGTGGGCTTCGACCTCTTCCCTATGACCCAGCACGTGGAGACGGTAGCCCGCTTTACCCCCGCCAAATAGTTAAGATAGGCACATGAGTAAGAACTCCTTCGGTGCCAAGAGCCAGCTCGCTGCAGCTGGCCAGACGTATGAGATTTTCGATATCACTGGACTTGAAGGCTCTGCCTCACTTCCTTTTAGCCTAAAAGTTCTACTGGAGAATTTACTGCGCACCGAAGATGGCGCCAATATCACTGCCGATCAGATTAAAGCGTTGGCATCATGGGATCCACAAGCAGAGCCCGACACGGAAATTCAATTCACGCCCGCTCGAGTGATCATGCAGGACTTTACAGGCGTGCCTTGCATCGTTGATTTAGCAACTATGCGCGAGGCCATCGCCGATCTCGGTGGCGATCCCAGCAAAGTAAATCCACTCGCCCCAGCAGAGCTGGTCATCGATCACTCAGTTATCGCTGACAAGTTTGGAACCAAGCAATCATTTGAACAGAACACAGATATCGAATATGAACGCAACCGTGAGCGTTACCGCTTCCTGCGCTGGGGTCAGACTGCATTTGATGAGTTCAAAGTTGTTCCGCCTGGCACGGGAATTGTCCACCAAGTAAATATTGAATACTTGGCTCGCGTCGTAATGACCCGCACCGTCGAAGGCTCACTCCGCGCCTATCCTGATACGGTCGTCGGAACAGATTCTCACACCACAATGGTCAATGGCCTAGGTGTACTTGGCTGGGGCGTTGGCGGAATCGAAGCTGAGGCGGCGTTGCTCGGTCAGCCAGTCTCGATGTTGATTCCTAGAGTCGTTGGGTTTAAGTTGAACGGAGAACTTCCGGTCGGAACCACGGCGACTGACCTCGTTCTCACCATCACGGAACAACTTCGCAAGCATGGTGTTGTCGGAAAGTTCGTGGAGTTCTACGGACCCGGAGTAACAGCACTACCAATGGCAAACCGAACCACAATCGGAAATATGTCACCGGAGTATGGATCGACTTGTGCAATCTTCCCTATCGATGATGAGACCATCCGTTATCTGGAGTTAACTGGCCGCACTGCAGCAGAACTTGAATTGGTGGAGAAGTACGCCAAGCGCAACGGTATGTGGCATGACCCATCACACGAGCCACGGTTCTCCGAAAAGCTCGAGCTAGATCTTGCGACAGTCGTTCCTTCGATCTCTGGTCCAAAACGCCCGCAAGATCGAATCTCACTTAGCGATTCCAAGAGTTCGTTCGACAGCATTTTGCCGAGCTATCTCTCAGAAAAGAGCGCTCGAAACGCAGTTGATATCACTCTGAAAAGTGGATCAACCTCCGTTGCAAACGGGGCAGTGGTTATCGCCTCGATCACATCGTGTACCAATACATCAAACCCCAGCGTCATGATCGGCGCAGCCCTCGTTGCCAAGAAGGCGGTAGAGAAGGGGCTTCGCAGCAAGCCATGGGTGAAGACCACCCTTGCTCCGGGTTCAAAAGTTGTTACCGATTATTACGATCGTGCTGGTCTTACTTCCTATATGGAAGAGCTCGGCTTTAACTTGGTGGGATATGGCTGCGTCACATGTATCGGTAACTCCGGTCCGCTCCCTGTAGAAATCAGCAAGGCGATTAATGAAAACGATTTGGCAGTGACTGCCGTCCTCTCTGGCAACCGAAACTTTGAAGGACGAATTAGTCCTGATGTGAAGATGAATTACTTAGCTTCACCACCGCTAGTTGTGGCCTATGCACTTGCCGGCTCCATGAACCATGATTTCGAGAGTGACTCACTAGGTTTAGATAAGGCAGGAAATCCGGTCTATCTCAAAGATATTTGGCCAACTGCAGAAGAGATTCAAGATGTGATTGATGCTTCAATCTCATCAGAGATGTTCACCAAGGATTATGCCAGCGTCTTCGAAGGCGATCATCGTTGGAAATCACTCGATACACCGACAGGTAAGACTTTCGAATGGGATGAAAAGTCCACCTACGTTCGTAAGCCACCTTACTTCGAAGGCATGCCACGCAACCCTCAACCTGTTAAGGATATTCACGGCGCCCGTGTCATGGCGATATTGGGAGATTCAGTTACGACCGATCACATCTCACCCGCTGGAAATATTAAAGCCGATTCACCGGCAGGTAAGTACTTAGCTGAACACGGAATCGATCGCGCTGATTTCAACTCTTACGGATCGCGTCGCGGAAATCATGAAGTGATGATTCGTGGAACATTTGCCAACATTCGTTTAAAGAATCTACTTCTCGATGGCGTCGAAGGTGGATTCACCCGCAACTTCTTGGCCAATGGTGAGCAATCGACGATTTACGATGCATCAATGCAATACCAAGCTGCCGGAATTCCACTCGTCATTTTGGCGGGCAAGGAATATGGTTCTGGCTCCTCGCGCGATTGGGCCGCTAAGGGCACTGCGCTTCTCGGAGTGCGCGCCGTTATTGCAGAGTCTTTCGAGCGCATCCATCGTTCTAACTTAATCGGCATGGGCGTGCTGCCATTGCAGTTTGCTGCCGGTACTAGTGCTGCCAGCTTGGGTATCAAGGGCGATGAGACATTTGAGATCACCGGCATTGAGGCGCTCAATGATGGAGTTACTCCAAAGACTGTAACTGTTAAGGCAGGGTCAATTTCTTTTGAAGCAGTCGTCCGAATCGATACACCGGGCGAAGCTGATTACTATCGCCACGGCGGAATCATGCAGTATGTCCTGCGTTCACTTCTTTAACATTAACGGGCTCACTAAATGTATCTAGAGCGAGTGACCCAGCCGCGCGATCTGCACTCATTTTCTGAAGCAGAGCTGGTGGATTTAGCTGCGGAAATTCGCGCCCTCCTGATCGAGAAAGTCTCGAAGTCGGGTGGACACCTTGGTCCCAATTTGGGCGTCGTTGAATTAACCATTGCCTTACATCGGATTTTCCATTCTCCCGCAGATCCGATTGTCTTTGATACCGGGCATCAAAGTTATGTACACAAAATTCTTACTGGTCGATGGGATCAATTCGATCAGCTTCGCCAACGCGAGGGATTGGCTGGATATCCCAGCAGATCTGAGAGTGAACACGACATTATCGAAAACTCCCACGCATCAACTGCGCTTTCTTGGGCAGATGGAATTGCTAAAGGCATGCGCTTGCAAGGCAAAGACCAGCAAACCGTTGTTGCAGTGGTCGGCGATGGCGCGCTTACTGGAGGCATGTCATGGGAAGCGCTCAATAACATTGCATCATCCGACGATTTACGACTTGTCATTGTCGTCAACGATAATGAACGTTCCTATTCGCCAACTATTGGCGGAGTGGCGACTTATCTCTCCACACTTCGCACAACGAGTGGTTATGAGAAATTCCTTGACTGGGGCAAAGGAGTTCTTGAAAAGACTCCCGTCGTGGGCGCCCCCATTTATGAGACATTGCATGGCGTCAAAAAAGGCATCAAAGATATCGTTGCGCCACAGGGCATGTTTGAAGATCTTGGCCTCAAATATATTGGTCCAGTAGATGGGCATGACATTTCAGCACTGGAGCGAGCACTTACTCAAGCCAAGAATTTTGGCGAACCGGTCATTGTTCACGTCATCACCGAAAAGGGTCGCGGTCACGCACCTGCGGTAAATGATGAAGCAGAAAAGTTCCACGCTGTTGGAGTAGTAGATCCAGCAACTGGAAAGCCGCTTGCTAAATCGGCTCCGAGTTGGACCAGCGTCTTTGGTTCTGAATTAGTCGAACACGGCAAGAGGCGCGAAGATATTGTGGCAATTACCGCAGCCATGCTTGGGCCCACAGGACTTGATGCCTTTGCAAAGGAATTCCCAGATCGGATATTCGATGTTGGAATTGCCGAACAACACGCAGCGACAAGTGCTGCCGGAATGGCCTACACCGGCCTGCATCCAGTTGTTGCTATCTACTCGACCTTCCTCAACCGTGCTTTTGATCAACTCCTGTTAGATGTTGCTCTGCACAAAGCTGGCGTTACCTTCGTCTTAGATCGTGCTGGCGTTACTGGCGATGATGGCCCGTCGCATCACGGAATTTGGGATTTGGCCCTTGGTGGAATTGTTCCGACATTACATGTGGCTGCCCCGCGCGACGGAGCTCGATTGCGAGAAGAGCTCGCTGAAGCGTTAGCGATTTCCGATGCGCCATCGATGGTTCGATTCCCCAAGGGTGCAGTGCCAGCAGATATTCCATCCTTTGAACGACGCGATGGTATTGATGTTCTCTATCGTGGTGAGAGTGCAGATATTTTGCTCATCAGTGTCGGCGCCTTGGCGGGCATTGCTGTTGAGGCTGCTTCCCAGGCTTACCGCGAGGGCGTCGGCGTGACTGTTATCGACCCACGTTGGGTTAAGCCGCTCCCGGCCTCACTCACGACGTTGGCTCGACGCTACAAGAGTGTTGTCGTTATTGAAGATGGAATTAAGCATGCCGGGGTTGCCAGCACTATCTCTGAACTTTTCCGCGAGGAAGGGCTCGATGTGCCGCTCCACTCGATCGGAGTTCCACTGGAGTTCATTGAGCACTCCAAGCGCGGAGAGATCCTCGAAGATCTAGGAATTACAACGCAGAACATCACCCGCGAGATTGTCGCCTGGTCCTCATCCATTAAAGAGAGTAAAGAATTTAAAGATGGAGTATCGCCAATGACTGGCGCTTTGGTTACGGAAGAGAGGCAACGCCAGGAGGATGGAAGCGCTGGCCGGTGACGGCAACGCTAATTCCTTCTCGGTCGAGATAAGGGAGAATTCCTCCGAGATGCATCGGCCAACCAGAGCCCATCAACATGCAGAGGTCAATTTCTGCGGCAGTGGCCACAACGCCCTCATCGAGCATCATGCGAGCTTCTTGCGCGAGAGCGCTTAGCGCTCGGATACGAACTTGTTCGGCAGTGGATGCGGAAGAACCTTTCTCCACTAATGCAAGAGCGGCGGGGTTCGGAATCTGTTTTCCACTCTCATCTTTGATGTAGAAAGTACGGATGCCCTCTTTCACAAAGCGTTGCATCGTGGGGGAGATTCGGTAGCGATCACCGAGATTGTCGTGAAGGGTCTCGGCAACATGGAGTGCTACGCCTGGACCGACCAAACCTAAGAGCTCGAGCGATGTCATGGGAAACCCGAGTGGTTTCATCGCCGAATCGGCCACATCGGTAGGTGTGCCCTCGTCAATAGCGTCAGTGATCTCACCCATAAAACGAGTAAGGAGTCGATTGACGACAAAGGCTGGAGAATCTTTCACGATCACCATTGTCTTCTTGAGTTCCTTACCGATCGCCACTGCCGTTGCGGTCGTGGCATCGTCGGTCACCGCAGTACGAGCAATTTCAAGAAGTGGCATGACAGCTACTGGATTAAAGAAGTGGAAGCCAATAACGCGCTCGGGATGAGCAAGGCCCTCAGACATTTTGGTGACCGAGAGAGAGGATGTATTGGTTGCAAGAATGCACTCCTCGCCGACAATCTTTTCCAATTCTTTAAAAAGTGCCTTCTTGAGTTCTAATTCCTCAAAGATGGCCTCAATAACAAAGCCGGCATCAGCAAAGACTGCCTTGTCCACAGAACCTGTAACGATCGAACCTAATCGCTCTGCCGTTTCGGGGCTCATGCGGCGCTTTTCCACCAACTTGGTGAGTTCACCGCGAATATAAGCAAGTCCCTTATCGACTCGCTCTTGATCTAGGTCGGTAATAACGACTGGAACTTTTAGGTTACGAAGAATAATTAGCGCTAATTGCGACGCCATGAGTCCCGCACCTACGACACCTACTTTGCTGATCTTTCTTGCAAGCGCAGGCTTGGGAGCTCCCTCCACTTTCTTTCGCTTCTTCTGAATCAAATTAAAAGCGTATAGAGAAGCTCGTAGTTCATCGCTCATCACTAAATCGGCGAGGGCATTGTCCTCGGCATCAAAGCCTGCATCTAAGGTGCTGTGTTGAGATGCTGCAATTAACTCCAGAGCTTTGCGGGGTGAGGCGATATCTGCGCCGCCATACTTTTTTAAAGCTGCCGCTTTACCGACAGCAAGTGCTCCCTGCCACTCTGCATCTGATGTGGAGTAATCGGTGCGTTCAATCTTCTGACTGCCAGTTAAGATCGATGCAGCATAGGAGATTGAGTGTTCGAGGAAATCTGCAGGTGCATAAACGGCATCCACGACTCCGAGCGTAAGTGCCTCTTTGGCCTTTAACATCGTGTTGTTATTGAGGGCATTCAAAATAATTACTTGAACTGCCTTTTCCGGGCCAATCAATTGCGGGAGAATTGTTGCTCCACCCCAACCCGGGACGAGACCAAGAAATACTTCTGGCAAACCGACGAGTGCAGTTGTGGCCAGGGTGCGGTACTGCGAATGAAGACCTAGCTCCAGGCCCCCGCCCAGCGCTAACCCATTGATGAAGGCAAAGGTTGGCTTGGCACTTGAACCGAGTTGTTTGAAGACGTCGTGACCTAACTTGCCGATCGCGAGTGCTTGGGATTTGCCGTTGAGATAGGCCAACGCCGAGAGATCGGCGCCAGCGGCAAAGATAAAGGGTTTGCCGGTAATAGCGATCGCAGCAGCGCTACTTGCTTGGGCTTGGGCAATCGCGTCATTGAGAGCGGCAAGTGATTTCGGACCAAAGGTATTTGGCCGCGTGTGATCCATGCCGTTATCAAGTGTGATGAGCGCTAACGTGCCAGCAAATCCAAAGGGGGTGAGATCTACTTCGCGAAGAATTGCCTGCGTGATAACTTCCTCAGGAGCGCCTTCGGGGAGTGTGATTGTGCTCATGGTTACTTACCCTTTCCAGTTCCTTGGAAATGTGGATTTTCCCAAATGATGGTTCCACCCATGCCCAATCCGATGCACATGGTTGTGATTCCATAGCGAACATCAGGTCGCAATTCGAAACCGCGGGCAAGATTAATCATGAGTCGAACGCCAGAAGATGCCAGCGGGTGACCGACGGCAATTGCACCGCCATGAATATTGACGCGAGGATCGCTATCGGAAATCCCAAAGTGATCTAAAAATGAGAGAACTTGAATTGCAAATGCTTCGTTGACTTCAAAGAGGCCAATCTCATCGATTGTTAGTCCGGCTTTTTTGAGCGCTTTAATCGTGCTGGGAACCGGACCATAACCCATGATCTCTGGCTCAACGCCCGCGAAAGCAAATGAGACGAGGCGAGCTTTGATCGGAAGGCCAAGTTCATTGGCTCGCTCTTCACTTGCGAGAAGAGAAGCGGTAGCGCCATCGTTGAGTCCAGCTGCATTTCCAGCGGTGACTCGACCGGCGGCGCGGAACGGGGTCTTGAGTGCTGCAAGTCCTTCTAACGTTGTGCCAGGTCGTGGCGGTTCATCGACCGTGGCAACGCCCCAACCCAGTTCAGGTGTTCGAATGGCAACAGGGATGAGATCGCGTTGAATCTCGCCAGCTGCATATGCCGCAGCCGTTTTGGTTTGAGATTCAAGGGCATACTTATCGGTGCGCTCCTTAGTGAGATGAGGAAATTTGTCGTGGAGGCGTTCAGCAGTTGCACCCATCTGCAAGGCATCGGTATCAACTAATTTCTCTGCCAAATATCGCGGGTTGGGATCCATGCCATCACCCATCGGGTGGTTGCCCATATGTTCGACGCCACCAGCAAGTGCGAGATCGTATTGGCCCATAGCAATTGCGCCAGCGATCGTTGTTACTGCAGTGAGCGCACCCGCACACCATCGATCAATCGAATAGCCAGGAACAGTGTTAGGGATACCTGCCAAGAGCGAAGCACTTCGGCCAATATTCATTCCTTGATCGCCCACTTGAGTTGCTGCAGCGATGGCGACTTCATCGATATCTGAAGGGTTGATGAGTGGATTTCGTTCGAGCAGACCACGCATGGCGCGGACCATAATGTCATCGGCGCGAACGCCGGCATATAGGCTGCCCGCTTTTCCAAAAGGAGTTCGAACTGCATCGACCAACACGACGCTTCGACCAAGGTGTCCGCCGGTGGGATTCTGAGTGTTCATTTAATGCTCCTTCTGTCCTTATTCTTGACTTGATGTTACTCGTCGGTAACCAAAAAGGGAACGATCAGAGAGGAGTTGTGGGGCGGGAACTAGAGAAATTAAACAGGGTCAGATTCTTGCTCGCCCGAATCAGGGGAGTTCTCTTCGGGCGCTTCCACAATCAACGGCTCTCTTTGGTAGAGGGCATCGAGTAGGACTGGCGTGACTTGAGCAATTTGCCAGGGCCGAACTCCATAGGAGGAGAGGGTCTCTTCTATAAACAGGGGTGCTTGATTGACCTCTACTGGGGGATCGACCCAACAGAGTCGGCGAAGTGGTTCTGGTGAAATGAGATTTTCGACTGGCATTGCCAAATCATCGGCCAACTCAGATATCTGGTGGCGAGCGTGAGTATGACGGGCATATGCCGGTGGATTTCGCTTATCCCAGCTCTTTGGAGGTGGCAATGAATCGCTCTTAATACGTAGTTCCGGAAGTTGATCTTCTGGCAGAGCGATCGCTTCATTCATGAGATCAAACCAGTGCTCGATCGGTTGGTTGGTGACCCGACTTCGGCGAGTGATCCATTTGCGCATATCGCCGACGCCAGCTGGCCGCTTAGTCGCAATCTGCATGAGTAGTTCATCATTAAAGAGTCGGCCCGGCGAAATATCGATCTCGCGCGCAAAACTATCGCGTGCCTGCCAGAGCGCTTTGACGATTGCCAAAGTTCTACGATCTCTGACTTTATGCATTCCCGACGTGCGACGCCATGGATCTATTCGTGGGGCTGGCGCTGGCGCTTTGAGAATGGCATCAAAATCTTGAAGTGCCCAATTAAGTTTGCCTTGACTCAGAAGTAATTGTTCGACCGCATCACGCAATTCAACGAGTAGTTCAACATCAAGAGCGGCATAGTTAAGCCAATCCTCTTTCAATGGTCGCAGCGACCAATCAACGGCGCTATGTTCTTTAGCGAGAGAGCGCTCAAGTAACTCTTCAGTGAGAGCGCCCAATCCCACACGTTCACACCCAGCGATCCGTCCACCTAATTCGGTATCAAATAATCGTTGTGGCTCGAGACCCACTTCGCGCAGGCAAGCAAGATCTTGCGTGCTGGCATGAATAATCCATTCACAATCTGCAAACTCTTTACTCATTGATTGCCAAATATCAGTTTCGCCAATTGCTACCGGGTCGATGAGATGGAGGCCGCCGCCATGGCGCTTGATTTGAATGAGATAGGCGCGTTGTGAATACTTATAGCCAGATGCTCGTTCAGCATCGATCGCGATTGGGCCGTGGCCAGTTTTCAATTCTGAGAAAACTTCGACAAGCCCAGCTGAGGTATCAATAACTGGCGGAATGCCTGCGGCCGGATGTGTTAAGGGTGTAACAGTCATAAAATATTCTTAGCGACGTGGATTAATTTGGGTAACGCCTTCGGGGATAGGGGCGAGGCCAGAAGTTAATTCGATGAGTGAGATCCATGCGCGCACATGCTCGGCAATATTTTCGCCATCATTGGGAGTCCATGATGCGCGGACTTCCAATTCATTATCTTCATCTCGATTCTCCAAGGTTCCAAATGATGCGCTGGCCACACGAGTGACTGTGCCACTGGGCGCGGAGAATTTGCAATCAAAGGCAGCAAGCGCCTCCATCAACCAACTCCAACCCAGATCGATCAAAAGCGGATCAGTTGCCATCTCATGATCGATGGCCGCGCGCACAAAGGTGACGCAACGGAATTTACCTGACCAACCATCTTGACCCATGGGATCGTGAAGAAGGACGAAGCGACCAGTTGCAGCATCATCTTCGACATCGGCAGTGAGAGCGAGTGCAAAGGGGGCGAGTTTTTGAGGGGCCGGAACTTCTGCTAATTCGATTTCAGATCGCGTTGTTATCGCACGAACTTCGGCAAGGATCGTCTCAAAGTTTTTTTCGCGCACCGCCTAAGGATATAGGCTAGGCGCCATGTCAGCTCTGCTCGCCACACTCTCCAGCCTACTTTGGGGAAGTGCTGATTTCCTCGGTGGCCATCTGAGCAAACGATTTAAGGCCTTTGCCGTTACTGGCGCATCTCAGGCCATTGGCCTAGTTACGGCTCTGGTGATGATTCTCTTCTCCCATGGTTGGATCGCCCCAAATTTTCACAACTACTTCCTTCCTGGTGTTGCGGCCGGCCTCTTAGGTTTTCTCGGATTGATCTCTTACTACTCCGGGCTCGCTACTGGTCAGATGGGAGTCGTTGCGCCCATTAGCTCGCTCAGCGCTGTGATTCCACTTGTTTACGCTTTTTCGCGTGGGGAATCTCCGCGCACCATTCAGACAATCGGAATGGTGATTGCACTTATTGGCGGCTTCTGTGCTTCAGGGCCGCAAATAGTCCGTGGCCTTCCTCTCAAGCCGCTGCTCTTTGGATTAGGTGCTGCCTTGGGCTTTGGTTGGGCTCTTGTCTTTATGGCGCGTGGTTCGGCGAGTGATCCACTGATGACTATGGCGACGATGCG
>CAIXHZ010000067.1 GCA_903919375.1 uncultured Actinomycetes bacterium
ACATCCTTATCGATATGTGATGGCACATCGTGAAGTCCCGGTGCAAGGGTCGCTGCAGCTTTGATAAGCCATTCAGCGGTGAGTGCTTGATCAGAGAAGGACATGTCCATGACAGATGCTGGGTGACCTTCGGCAGCGCCGAGATTTACTAGGCGACCTTCAGCCAAGAGCAGGATCCGTGCGCCGGACTTAAGGACATACTCATCAGTCTGATGACGAATCTTGCTGTTCTTCTTAGAGTTCTGCTCGAGCCAAGCAACATCGATTTCGATATCGAAGTGGCCAGCGTTCGAGAGAATTGCGCCATCCTTCATAACTTCAAAATGCTCTTGACGAAGGACATCGCGGTTACCGGTCACGGTGACAAAGAAATCGCCCAATCGAGCTGCCTCGGACATTGGCATGACGCGATAGCCCTGCATGAGCGCATCGAGCGCCTTGGTGGGATCAATTTCAGTCACGATAACATCGGCGCCAAGACCCTTGGCACGTTCTGCAACGCCCTTGCCGCAATAGCCAAAGCCAGCGACGACAAATACCTTGCCAGCAATGAGCGAGTTTGTGGAGCGGAAGATCGCATCGAGCGTTGACTGTCCAGTTCCGAAGCGATTATCGAACATGTGCTTGGTATCGGTGTCATTAACAGCGATCATGGGGAACTTGAGTGCGCCATCTTTTGTCATTTGGCTCAAGCGAATGACGCCTGTTGTGGTCTCTTCGCAACCGCCGATAATGCCATCAAGCAATTCAGTGCGTGTTGTGTGGAGAGTGTTGACTAAGTCGCATCCATCGTCAAAGACCAAATGTGGCTTGATATCGAGGGCGGCATTGATGTGACTGTAGTAGCCATCGCGATCAACCGCATTGCGAGCAAAGATATTGATTCCATACTCGTGCACTAAGGCTGCAGCAGTGTCATCTTGAGTGGAGAGAGGATTTGATGCACAGAGTGCGAGTTCTGCTCCGCCATCTTTGAGAGCGCGCATGAGATTGGCGGTCTCTGTGGTGACGTGCATACAGGCAGCGATACGGATTCCTTCGAATGGCTTCTCTGCTGCAAAGCGCTCACGGATCTGCGCGAGCACGGGCATATTGCGCTCTGCCCATTCAATGCGCTTCTTACCTTCAGCTGCAAGAGCAGCGTTAGCAATATCGTGCTTGGTGCCTGCTGGAAGTGTTGTACCTGTGGACACGAAGGTCTCCCTATCAATCAATAACTCGATGGCAATTACCTACCCAATTTGGGGCAAGCGCCGTTCCTGTAGAGGCCAAAGGTATCGGTTTTGAGCAGGACTCACCATTTAACACCCGACTTAGTGGAGAAAAGTAAGCAGGATGCGGGTTAGCCCTTTATGAGAGCCAAGACCTGGTCTCGAACTTGCTCCATCTCGATCTGATTGGCCGCTTCGACATTGAGGCGAAGGAGCGGCTCAGTATTCGATGGGCGAACATTGAACCAATGAGTAGGACCCGTCAGAGTGATGCCGTCTAATTCATCAACTGCATGGGTGCGCGTGAAATGTGTAAGCACACGGCCGATTGCTGCTGGAACATCGTTGACCTCGGTATTAATTTCACCGCTAGCAACGTAACGATTGAAGGGCGCAAGCATCTCTGAGAGTGGAAGTTGATGGGCGGCAAGTTCGGTCAGGGCGAAGAGTGCCGCCAGCATGCCGGAATCGGCTTTCCAGAAATCTGCAAAATAGAAATGGCCGGAGTGTTCGCCGCCGAAGATCGCCCCTGATTGCGCCATCATCGCCTTGATATAGGAGTGACCTACTCGCGAACGAAGCGAAGTACCGCCATGTTCGGCCACGATTTCAGGAACTGCGCGGGATGAGATGAGGTTATAGATAATGGTCGACCCTGGTTTGCGGGCTAGTTCGCGCACTGCGATTAGCGCAGTGAGAGCCGAGGGATTTACGAGCTCCCCTTTCTCATCAACAAGAAAACATCGATCGGCATCGCCATCGAAGGCCAGACCAATGTCGGCGCCGGTCTCACGAACTTTGGCTTGGAGATCTACTAAATTTTTCGCTTCGATGGGATTTGCTTCGTGATTCGGGAAGTTTCCATCGAGTTCAAAATACATGGGAATGAGCTCAACATTGAGTTTGGCCATTACTGCAGGCGCGGTGTAACCGCCCATACCATTGCCAGCATCAATAACAACTTTTAATTGACGACCACTCGTAGGGCTTGTTTCAGGAAAGAGTGAGAGCAGGAATTCCACATAACTTTCGAGTAATTCAACTCGCTCTTGCGTACCAACTTTGGTCTGCTCATTGGAGGCGGGAATATTAATTAATTCTTTTATGCGGAGTAGACCGGACTCTTTACCAATCGGACGAGCCTCACTCTTACAGAGCTTCATGCCGTTGTATGCCGCTGGATTATGACTCGCCGTAAACATCACACCCGGAAGGTTGAGTTTGCCTGAGGCAAAATAGAGCATATCCGTGGAAGCTAAGCCAATTCGGGTGACATTGACGCCATGAGCAACTGCCCCATCGGCAAAAGCTTGAGCAAGTTCGGATGATGATGGACGCATATCTTCACCGATGACAATATGGTGTGGTTCATTCTCTTCGATGAGAAATCGTGCAAATGCCGAACCGACAGCTCGGGCGAATTCAGGGGTGACTTGGGTGCCGACTAAGCCACGAATGTCGTAAGCCTTAATTATCGAATTGAGAAATTCTTCAGTAAACATGGGATACCTCACTCATGGAGAATTAATTAGGGATGGCGCGAAGGTGGCCACGTCGACCGATCTCCTGACCTACGGGATTAATGAGGTTTACCACTTCGATCTCATCACTCTCGCTCTTGCGCGCACCAGCTTCACGAACTGCATTAGCGATCGCCATTAAATCATCATCGCTCGGTCCGCTGGCATCAAAACTGAGTTCTTGCTTGAGCACCGACCAACCCTGTGGAACGCTCATCCGCGAGCTATGTTCTTGGCACAAGTCATAGGCGTGTGGCTCAGCGAATGTTGCCAGTGGTCCCAATACCGCAGTGGAATCGGCATAGATGTAAGTCATGGTCATTGTGGCTAGGCGACGACATCCTGCTCGGGAACAACTACGTCCCATGCGTTGCTGTGGTGGCCTCATGTGCGTCAGGCTAGCGTCTCCCTTGACTCATTTCGGGGATTTACGCGCGAGTTACTATTTTGTCAGATTCCTAGCCGCGCGAGATGGTGCGCGCATCAGATTGCGGCACAGAAGCACTCTCCAGTTGGCTCCCTGAGGTAAGTGGGAGATAGGAAAATCCAGGCGAGGTAGAGATTGCCGCGCTGCCATAGGTTCCTGGATTATCGCTGGAGATTTGAAGAAGTGAGAGCGGAGCGCTGGGCGCCCACGCAACAAAAGCCTTATCTCTCAGTGTGATGTTTCCACTCTTTCCTGCAGTAGAACGCCATGAGATATGAATGCTTACATCGGGACCAGTGAAAATATAGCCAGCCTTATTTCCGCCCATATTGAAGGTCAGTGGGTGGCCCACTTCTAAGGGTGCAGAGGCTGGACTCCAACCAATTTCGGAAGAAGTGGCAGTTAAGAGCGATGCCAGTACGGGTTGATCGGAGGAAATCGAGAGCGAGAAGTAAGTCGCACTTTGAAAATTCTTCAAAGCAATGTCGAGCACGCTTTCGTGCTTTACAACTACTGAATCCAAGCCCACTGGAATAAAGCTGCCATCTTTGGAAATAACATTAACGGCTACATTCGCGTTGACCGTCCCGGGAACGGCGAGGCGAAGGACTTGAGCCGTTGATGATGAAGAAATTCCGCCCGCGATAACCAAGGATCTGGCAGGTGCGAAGATAGGGGCGACGTAGTCGCCGCCGAGTGAGTGCAGACCCTTTTGGCGATGGTCGTAGAGGAATGTTGTGGTCCGACCTGCGCGAGTGATCGCATGAATAGCAACTGCGGATTCACCAGGTGCCATTGCATCAACGGAGATATCTTTTTCAGAATTAGCAGGGATATGTACAGAGAGGACAGGCAGTGCGCCCTTGCTGGCATAGGCAATCAGATCTACTACCGATTCACTCAAACCACTATTTACCAATTGGATAGTTGATTGACTTCCGAGCGCGCCCGAGCCGCCCACAAACCATTCATCAACAATTCCTGGAGTGCAAGCAACGATCGCTCCAGAACCATTTCCAGAACTGTTCATGAGAGTGGTCAACGGCGTTCCATCAATGAAGAGCGGTTTAGATACAGCCACAGAAGTGGACCGAGCAGATTGTGTGCCCGTGGAGTTCTTGGCCACGGCGCGGATCTTCATTGCTGAGTTGGCCAAATAGACCCGACCGACTTCGCCACCGGCAGGTGCCGGACAGGTTGCCGCCGGGTAGGAGGTCATAGTCGTGCGGGTCCGAACGGTCTGCGTCAGGCGCGGAGCAAAGCTATTGGCAAGAATCGCTACCACGAGAAGAGTCACGCTAATCGAGATTCGTCGATCTCTCCAAATACTCATTCGCCCTCCCCTGCCGCTACTTCACTACGTTTGCGGCCGGCAGGAAGTGCAAGAACGATAACGGCGAGAAGTGAAATTAACTGAAGCGAAAGAAGGGCGCGACGAAGCGTTCCATCATGGAGAAGAGTTACCGGCCCAATGTGAGTGACTCGAAAGACAGGCACTCCATAGGTGGAGTGCTCGACGGGAATAGGTAGGCCATTGGAGAGAAGTTTCCAGCCTCTATCAAATTTTTCGGCGAGCAAAATACTTCCCGGAACGGTGATATTTCCTTGCCCACCAACATCATTGGATGAGAGTGGAATTGTTACACCCGTATTTGTCTTCTCCACGAGTCGACTATCGCTGCCAGTAACTTTCCACACAATTCCAGAACTTCCTGAAGCGCTTCGCGTAAATCCACCAATGCCATCAATAGTTCTAATCAGCGATTGATCGGCCGGCAATTGCACGTAAAGATAAGAAATTCCATACGCTCCTAATACCTTCCCACTAGCTATGCCAGTGCCCGTGACCATCTCGCCAATAGCAGTATCCAGTTGAGGCGGGACAGGTACTGCGACATCGGGATCACCTAAGGAGAGGTCTATGCCTCGAGAAACGAAATATTGGATGGAACTTCCAGATTTCTTTATGACTAATGTCTTTGGCCGGCTTGGAGTTTGCGTCAGCGAAGAGATGAATGCCGGGATTACCTGCGGATGAGTACTCGACACAGGTGAATTGGCACCGCCGGTAAAAGCCCACGCAGTGGTCGCACCGATAGAAAAAATTGTGAGCGCAGCTGCAATTGATGCAATGGCATGATCAAATCCCACATGTGATGCCCGAAGCCGCGGTAATGATTGGTAACCCAACTCCACCACTCTGGCGACAAGGATGATCTCTATGAAGATGAAGATATCGCCAGGCCAGAAGAGACCTGTGGATCCGTGTCCAGTGATATGCGCCTGTGCAAAAACTAGAACTACTGCTAACAGTCCGAGCGAAATGGCGCCTTGGGTTCGAGTCTTAAGTGAGTACAGAGCAATCGCGAGATAGAGGATGAATGGCGCAACAATCCACGAAGGTACTGCGCCTACCCCGCCAGGGTTAAAGGTGAAAGCGCTCCAGCTTCCGCCGCCAGCTAATGGCAATCCAGGAGCATTCAGGAATTGGGTCGGGTGCAAGAAGAGCGTTGCCGACCAAGGAAAATTGAGAAGGATGGGGATGATCAGAAAGGCGAACTTTCTCTTCATCTGATCGAGATTGGCAGTAACTATAAATGTGGTGAATCCACGTTCAGAGATCTCTGCTCGTCGACTAATTAACTCTTCCAAGAACCAGCCCAGCAGCAAGAGCGTCCAGAGCAACAAGAAATCTGCAGCAAATGCACTGATGAATGCGGCAAGGAGTGAGAGGTTATAGATCCGGCGCCAGGAAGCGGCATCCTCAACTGCTTTAAGAGGGGCCAAACTCATAAAGAGCGGTGCAATGAGCGAAATCGCAATGGTTCCGAGTCGCCCCTGATTGATGCTATTCCATATGACCGGTGAGAGGGAGTAAATCAGCGCACCGACAACCGAGGTGGTTGAAGTTAAACCAAACCGCTTAAGCGCGCGATACATGGCGAAGAGGGCGAGGATCGGGGTTGCCCACAAGAGAGCAGAGATAAAGAAGGTGAGGTTTCCTAAGGTTGCAAACGAGAGCAGGCCAACTATCGCCAACCAGGTAGGAGCTGGCGCGCCAGAACCCATTGCAACTAAGTGCCAGGATTCGGCGTATTTTCGCAACGCATCTAAGCCCGATCCAGGTGCCAGTGGCATAGCGCCACCACTTAAAGCGCCATAACGATTGCGCGCTGCTACGGATGTAAGAAGGAAGGTGAAGGTGAGTGCAGCAAGGAGGGGGCGATTAGCAACACGTTGGAGGCGAGAGCTCTTCTTTGTCACTGTAGTCAGATCTACTTCTTCCAGGGCTTCTTCCACCAACCCAAGATCAGCAAAACTTACTTCTGAATTAATTTCTTCATTTTCATCCGTAATGGGATTAAAGCGAGCTGAGAGCGCAGTACCGATTCGCTCGAACGCCACTCGTAATTGACTTCCGCGCGGTGGAATAAAGGGCTTAATTACTTGCGAGGGAAGAAGGCGTGATTTCTTGCGTGCTCGCCTCGCGAGGATGAGATCTCCAGGCTTTATAAATAGATACCCCACAGCAATAAATTCATCGAGCGCGTAACCCGGCAATTTTGCAAGCAGATAAATAATTGATCGCAGTAAAGCCGAGGACAAGATCTGAATCGTCGCACTTGGAAGTTGCCACCATGGGAGGTTTACTAAAATTACATAAGCGGCATTGCGCCGGTCCAAAAGCAATGGCCGATGAAGAAATGCTTCCTGTACATCGACAACTCTGCGCTCTTTTGCAGATGCTTCAGCGTGAAAGACTAATGCTTGCGGGACGACTACAACTGTGAAACCAGCGACGCGGGCGCGCCAACCGAAATCCACATCATCACGAAAGAGATCGAGATTGAGATCAAACCCGCCTAAATCTGTGAAGACATCTCTGCGCACCAACATAGCTGCCGTACTGACGGCAAGTACTTCGCGCACTTCGTCGTGCTGGCCTTGATCTTGCTCGCCCTTTTCTAAGCCAGTCCAGCGAGCGCCATTTCGAGCAATACTTATTCCGACTTCTCGAAGTTGATTCCGATTGCCCCAACCACGAATCTTTGGGCCAGCAGCAGCTACGTGTGGTCGCTCAGAGAGTTGTTCGATCAAAAGTTCGAGAGTGGTTCGAGTAGGAGCGCAGTCGTCATGCAAAATCCAGATAAGTTCGCTGGCAGTGTCAGAGACTTGAACAGCGTTATCGAGGGCGAGATTTATCGATTCACCGAAGCCATGATCACGCGGTGCTTCAATGACTTCAATGCCAGAGCTTTTGAGTAGCTTGAGAGAGTTATCGAGCGATCCGGTATCTACGGCAATGATGCGATCGACTGGTCGACTTTGCGAAAAGATCGCCGCGATGGATTCCGTAAGCCACGTTGCACCGTCATGAGTGACGATCACCGCAGTTACGAAGAAGTTATCAGCCACCGACCCTTGTACCTAGACGTTGAAGATGAGAAGTTTTATGTGAGAAGTTGAAGAATTGATAGACGGGCTTAAATGAATATAGTGACGAAACCCGGCGAGCGAAATTAAGCTGTGCGGCGCTTGAGGCGACGGCGTTCACGCTCAGATAGGCCACCCCAGATACCAAAACGCTCATCATGAGCGAGGGCATATTCCAAGCACTCACCGCGAACATCGCAGGAGAGGCAGACACGCTTGGCTTCGCGGGTTGAGCCGCCCTTCTCAGGGAAGAAGGCTTCTGGGTCAGTCTGGGCGCAGAGCGCGCGCTCCTGCCAGGAAAGTTCGATGATTTCGGCCTGTGATGACTGCGACGAAATACGGGCTGTTGGTAGTGGATCTGACATCCGCTCCCCCTAAAAGCTAGGCACGCCTCGAATGGCTATGCTTCTTAGGAGAATTACACGCATGTAATCCCTTTACGTCAAGTCCGCGGGTGAAGAAATTGGTCATTTTCAGCCCTTTTTTGGTGAAATTTTCGCAAAATGAGTGAAAAGTGGCCGTTTTCGAAGATTGATCTAGTTATTTCTGAAAACCGAAGAAATTTCCATCAGAATAAATTGCCGCATCGATGCTCGTTCCGGGCGCGACAAAGCTATTTATCAGCGTTGCTCTCTCACCGATGATGGCACCATCTCCAATGATTGATGCGCAAATGTGAGCCCCTGCCCCCACCACCGCTCCTGCGCCGATGACGCTGCCACCTTCGATCTGGGCTGTGGCATCAATCTGGGCACCGGTGAGTGCGAGAAATTCGCCATGGGATGACGGGGTGGCAGCTGAAAAAGCACGACCGGCGATCAGATCGGCGGATGCTTTGAGAAGAGCTGCCGGCGTTCCAATATCAAGCCAGTAGCCGCGATCTACAAATCCAAAGACCCGAACGCCACTGGCAAGTAACTCGGGAAAGGTTTCACGTTCAACGCTGACGACTTGGTCGCGTGGAATTCTTTCGATCATCTGGCGAGAGAAGGTATAGCAACCGGCATTAATAATATTTGTTGGTGGATTCTCCATTTTCTCATTAAATGCTAGGACTCGGTTTTCATTATCGAGTTCTACTGCGCCGAAAGCTCTCGCATCGAGAACTTCAGTGAGGTAGAGCGTGACCTCGGCCTGATGAGCATCATGGAAAGCTAATTGAGCTGCTAAATCGTGGCTACTCAATACATCACCGTTAAAGATCGCTACCGCGCCCTCGCCGGAAAGGAACTGCGCAGCATTGCGAATTGCTCCACCTGTGCCGAGTGGTTCCTTTTCTACTGCGTATTTAATATCAATGCCAAAGTTGCTGCCATCACCAAAATAGGGCTCGAAGAGCTCTGCTTTAAAGGAGGTAGCGAGAACAATTTCAGTAATGCCAGCATCGCGCGCCTTAAGGATCTGATGTTCCGTAAAGGGCACACCCGCAACAGGAAGCATCGGCTTAGGGGTATGTAATGTCAGTGGGTGCAGCCGCGTGCCCATTCCACCCACAAGAAGAATTGCCGAACGAGTTGTTGTCATGCGGTGGCAGCCTTGATACGTGCTGCCGCATCGTTAATAGCAGCATCACTTGCAGTCAGCGCTACGCGAATATATCGAGCGCTCTCAATGCCATAGAAATGTCCTGGTGTAGCAAGAATGCCCAAATCTGCGAGCCATGAGATCGAATCCCAATCCTGCTCTCCGCGCGTACACCAGATATAGAGGCCAGCATCTGAGAATTCAATAGTGAATCCAGCGGCTTCCAGTGCGGGGGCAAGTATGGCGCGGCGATTGCGGTAGCGAGTAGCTTGTTCGTGTACATGAATTTCATCGCCCAGCGCTGCCGTCATGGCACGTTGCACTGGAAGTGGCACCATCATGCCGGCGTGCTTTCGAACTTCCCGAATTCGGGAAATCAATTCGCTATCACCAACAATAAGCGCGGCGCGATAGCCCGCGAGATTGGATCGCTTAGAAAGTGAGTGAACTGCCAGGAGATTTTTATTATTTCCCGCTGCTACCTTAAGGATGGAAGTTGGTTGTACATCAGTGGCCGGAAAGTTGAGATAACACTCATCGCTAGCGATGATTGCGTTTGTGCGGCGCGAGTAATCAATAACTGCTTGCAACTCTTCACGAGAGTGGATTCGACCGGTTGGATTAGCGGGCGAGTTCACCCAAGCGAGCTCCGCTTCTGGCCAGGTAGCGGCATCAATCTCAACTGCAGTGGGGGCAGCATCAGCAATCATCGCGCCAACGAGATAGGTGGGATAAGCAACTGCTGGATAAATAACGCGCGGAGAGTTGAGAATTGTGGGAAGCCAGGCAACTAATTCTTTTGATCCAATGGTGGGTAAGACATCGAAATCGCCCGTGACGCCGAGCATCTGCGTGGCCCATTTTTTCATGGCATCGCGAAGTTCCGGTGTTCCAATCGTGACGGGATATCGCGGAGAATCACTGGCTTCGATAAGCGCACGTTGAATAAATTCCGGGGTGGGATCAACAGGTGTGCCTTGTGATAAGTCGATCAAGCCACCGCTATGACCTTTTGCCCGTTCCCCAAAGGGAGCAAGAGCATCCCAGGGAAAATCAGGGAGTTTCAGTGTTACTCGCTTGCCTTTGCCGGACGCGCGGTAACTGATGCGTGATCTTTACCCGTTGGACCGACTTTGCTAGCACCGCCAGGTGAACCGATCTCGACAAAGAATTCGCCAGCGACTTTGCCAAACTCTTTCCAGGCAGCTGGAACATCATCTTCATAATAGATCGCTTCGACTGGGCAGACCGGCTCGCAGGCACCGCAATCCACGCACTCATCTGGCTGGATGTAGAGCATTCGATCGCCCTCGTAGATGCAATCCACGGGACATTCCTCGATGCAGGATTTATCCTTAATATCGATACATGGCTCGGCAATTACGTAGGTCACGATCGGCTCCTTCATATCTCTGGTCGCACTAGGGGCGAAAATCTCATGGCTAAAAAGGTTTCACGACGCCTGTAGAGCGCCATGGGTACAGAATAGGGCAATGAGGCCGAATATAGGCGCCAATTCTGGCCACCCCACCGAGATCGGTCGACGTCACACCATTCGTATCCAGGATGGTGAAGGAGTGTCCGACCTCCTCGGCACCCTGACCTCTCTCACACAGATCACAAAGAAGGATGGCACCGTAACCACCTTCGAGCCGTCGCAGATTGTGGCTTGGCGAGCAATCGAAGAACTTACGGCGCAGGCCGGACGTGGGGCACCACTCTCGCTACGAATTGCCGCACTCGAAGAGCTCTCCAGCATTACCTGGCCGGGCAGTGAAAGCTTTGCCCGTGGCGGCTGGCTCTACCGAATCTCCGGCGGTGGGAGTTATCGTTCCAATTCGGTGCTCCTTCACGGTCTTCCAGATTTTGCTGATCCACTTCTCCCCCTGGATCAAGAGTTGGAATTACTGATTGAGACCTTTACCTCACAATCCGTGCTCCCCACGATTCATCTCCCGCTACCGCGCTTCGAAGTAATGGATGCATATCTGGATAAGTGTGGATGGAAAGTCGCGCTCGATGGCCAGGTGATGGTCGCTGATAAACCAACGATCACAATTATTAACAATCCGACTTACTCAGCACAGGTATTTGATCATCCCTCGAGTGATTTTCAATTGATTCGCGAAAGTAAGAACGCGGTAGCAACGATGTCCCGGTATCCCGCTCACTATATCTGCCTCTACGATCAGGAAGGCCGCGGCTTTGCTGCCGGTCGAATCGCAACCCACGGCGAATGGGCGATGGTGACTGCTTTTATTGTGGCGCCTGCCTTTCGCGGTCAAGGCTGGTCGAAAGTTTTGATGAAGGAGTTACTCAAAGCAACTCCAGCAACCAAAATTGCCCTCCAAGTTGATCAGAAAAATGCCGTGGCAATCTCCCTGTATTCATCGTTGGGATTTCGGCATCATCATGATTATCGCTTTCGAACATGGGGGGAGGAAAAAGCATGATGCACCAGTTGCAGCTCTATGACACTATGGCTCGAGAGCTCAGAGGTATCGGCAGCGAAGGTGGCCGTCCCATCGCAATTTACTGCTGTGGGCCCACTGTCTATCGCGATGCGCACGTGGGTAACTTCCGAACTTTTCTCCTCTCTGATCTTGTCGTCCGCACTCTTCACCTTCTTGGCGAGAAGACGCTGGTCGTTCAAAACATCACAGATGTCGGTCATATGGCTGAAGATCTTGACGGTCGCGAAAATGGCGAAGATAAACTGCTCATGCAGGCTGCATCTGAATCCAAAGACCCCTTCGATGTGGCTCGTGAATATGAAGCTCGCTTCCATCGGGATTTAGCGCTGCTCGGAATAACACCTGCCGATCAATATCCACGAGCAAGCGAATCGATCGAGCTTATGCAAAATTTCATTTCCGCTCTTATCGACAAGGGCTCTGCCTACCCCGGCATCGATGGGAGCGTTTACTTCTCTGCTAATTCCTTTCCTTCGTATGGCGCCCTCAGTGGTAACCAACTTGATGCGCTCAAACCTGGCCATCGCTACAAATATGTCGAAGATGGGGCTAAGAAATTCCACGCAGATTGGGCGCTCTGGAAAGCAGCCGGAAATCGAACCCAAATGATTTGGAACTCTCCGTGGGGCGAAGGCTTTCCTGGTTGGCATATTGAATGCAGCGCTATGTCGCTCGAATTCTTGGGCACAAAAGTTGATCTCCATATCGGAGGCATTGATCTTCGCTTCCCTCATCATGAAGATGAACGGGCGCAATCAAACTCCTTTACTGGCACAGAGGTCGTGGCACATTGGCTTCATGGTGAGCACTTGCTCTTCGAAGGGCGAAAGATGTCCAAGAGCGCTGGGAATGTTCTACTTGTCGGTGATGTAATAGCTCGGGGCATTGACCCACTCGCACTTCGATTAGCTCTCATGGAGAATCGATATCGCGCCCAGATGGATCTCACATGGAAGAGTATTGAAGCTGCTTCTGCCACGCTTTCGCGCTGGCGCAAGCGCTTTAGCGAATGGGCTAATTCCGCTGACGTGGCCGAGAGCGATCCCCAAGTAATAGAAATCCTCGCTCGCGATCTCGATACGCCGCGCTTGCTTATCTATCTCCGCGATGTGGAGCGTGACTCTTCGTTAAACGACGGTGCTAAATATGCTGCTTTTAGTACCGCAGATCGGGTGCTCGCCCTCAACTTTGCTAAAGAAGAAATCATCGACCTGGATAGCCAATCTCAGTCCCTGCTGAACGAACGCGCTGCGGCTCGAGCAGCCAAAGATTTTGCAACCAGCGATCGATTGCGCGATCTCTTAGCTGAGCAAGGAATTATGGTTCGAGATGGCGTTGATGGTCAGAGCTTTGAGGTAACGGAACTCTTCCACTCCCGCCGCCACACCAAGTAAATCAATAGGCCAGTGCTTGCGACGGTATACAAATCGCCCATTCGATTGCCGTATACGAGAAGTTCAAAACTCACACCATGGGTGCTGGCGCGAATCAATATTGCCATCACCGCTATCGCAGCAATCAACTTAATGAAGCGGGAGTGATAGGCCTTTCCTAGTAGCGAAAAAGTCGTATAGAGAATCAGAAGCGCGACCACTAACCCGAGTGGTCTGGCAGCATTGTGTAAAGCCACACCGGCAAAACTCGAAAGAGCTCCTGCACCGATTGCAATACCCGTTGATTGAACCCTCTCTCGCACTTAGCGAACTCCTGCGAAGAGATCGGTCTCTCGGCCATCACTATCGAATGGCGCCGCCTTATTACCCTTCACGAGCGAGTAGTACTCAAATCCCCAGACTTGATTTCCTAGATTATTGGAAAGTGCAAAGAAGGGGCCATCCAATGCAATTTGAGTGGGATGCGCTGCCATTGCCGCCATCTTGGCTTCAACAAAAGCAGTGCCATCTACGCAGGCGGTGACCAGTGAATCATCTTTAGCAAAGGGAAGATCGTCGACACTTTCAACGCCCATGAAATCTGAGCCAATCGCTTTCATCTTGTCGATGCCCTCTTGGATAACAGATTTTGGCATTGCATTCCAATAAATTTTTGATATCTCCCACGCTGGGCTTTCGCCGTAGTGTGGATCAGCTGCAAGTTCAGCCGCTCGCATTGCCACTCGATGCGCCTGGATATGGTCCGGATGGCCATAGCCACCAATTTCGTCGTAGGTGATGAGTACTTGCGGTTTCACTTCGCGAATAATTTTTACTAAATGGCTCGCCGCAACATCAACCTCTGCCTGCCAGAAAACATCTGGGCGATTGTTAGGGTCTGTTCCCATCATCCCGCTATCGCGCCACTTCATATCAGGTGCGCCTAAGAATCGATGATCATGTACGCCAAGCGCCACCATCGCATTTGCTAATTCAATTTCGCGGTGGGAGCCGAGTTCGTCATTCTGAAGTGCTGCCAAATGGGCAAGATCAGGTACCAGAACTTCGCCCTCTTCACCACGAGTACAGGTCACTAAGGTCACGCCAATTCCGTCAGCGACAAACTTTGCCATCGTCGCACCATTGTTGATGGTCTCATCATCCGGATGGGCATGCACGAGCAGCGCTCGTAAATCTGGCTCTGTTGGTGTGATCATTATGCCAGCCTAACAAATGCCCATAAGATTGGCCTGTGACTACCGAGCGCGCCACTTCCGCATCTATCAACTCTGGCACTTCCGCTGCCGCTAACAAGGGTCGTCTGCCTCGAGATGAGCGCCGCGCTCAACTCCTTTCCGCAGCGCTCGAAGTATTTACTGCCGCTGGCTATCACGCAGCAGCGATGGATGAGATCGCCGATCGCGCGCAAGTGAGTAAGCCAGTTCTCTATCAGCACTTCCCCTCCAAACTCGATCTTTATCTAGCAGTGCTCGATCTCCATATTGATTCACTCGTCTTTGAACTCCAAAGAGCGATCTCTGGCACACATGACAATGCTTCTCGTGTTGAAGCAACTGTCGATGCCTATTTCGGTTTTATCAATCGCGAGGGTGAGGCATTCCGTCTCCTCTTTGAGAGCGATATGAGCGTGGAACCCCAGGTGCGCGAACGACTCCATCGCATGACTTACGACAATGCGGCAGCGCTCAGCGCGGTCATCTCATTGGATACCGGCCTAGCCAAAGAAGAGTCGATGATGCTTGCAGTGGGCCTCATTGGAACGGCACAACATTCAGCGCGACATTGGCTAGAGCGAGATGGCAAGATAGACCGTGAAAGCGCAGTAAAGCTCGTCTCAAACCTTATGTGGCGTGGAATCTCTGGCTTTCCTAAATCGAATTAAGTACCAACCTAATCAAGAGAAGGATTTAACTCATGATCGAAGTTCGCATCGGCATCTCAGACTCCCCCACAGAACTCCACATCGAGTCAGATCTCTCTCAAGCTGAGATCATTACCGCCGTTAAAGCGGCGCTCGACAAAGGCGAAACGCTCAGCCTTACAGATGTTAAAGGTCGCCAGACGCTGGTGCCACATGGCCGCATTTCATTTGTTGACGTCGGGGCAGGCACTGATCGTCGCGTGGGATTTGCCTCTAACTAGAGCAGATTCTGGCGTAACTATCAGGCTAAGTTGAAGAAGCCTTTTATCGCTTGAACGATCATCTCTACTGCTATCGCAGCGAGCAAAAGTCCCGCGATACGAGCCACTAGCGTCACGCCCGCTTCTTTGATCAAGGTCAATAACTTGGTCGAAGACATTAAAGTAAGACCAATAACTACGTGCACAGCAATGATGGCTAGGGCGAGTGAAAGTTTCATGTTGATGGTGTGGGCGCGCTGCACGTAAAGAATTGTGGTGACAATCGCACCAGGACCCGCTAAGAGTGGTGTGCCCAGTGGGACGAGAGCAACATTTCCGTCGCTGCCACCTTCGCTAGTGGAATCTTTGCCGGTCAATAGTTCAAGTGCGATCAGTAGTAGCAGCAAGCCGCCCGCACCTTGCAGCGCATTAATCGAGACGTGCAAGTAATCCAGAATTACCTTTCCAAAGAGGGCGAAGACCACGATTACCGAGAGCGAAACCGATGCTCCCTGCCAGGCCATGCGAACGCGTTCGCGTGGTGTTCGACCACTGACAAGTGCGAGAAAGACTGGGGTTGCACCAGGTGGGTCGAGAATGACAAAGAGGGTCATGAAAGCCTGAATACCAAAGGTAAGGGCTGAGATTGATGCAACGCTATTCATGTGCGGATAACCCTTCGCTGATCTGCTCGCGCTTCTAATTTTTTCCATTGGGCTGGGTTAGTGGTGAACTCAGCTAACTGGTTGAGTTTACCCTCTCCGTGGTAATCGCTGGAACCAGTAAAAATTAAGTCATACTCATTGACGATAGCCATCAATAATTCGCGTTCTTCCACGCTCTGATCTCGATGCGAGACTTCAATTCCATCTAAACCGGCCTGCACAAATGATTGAAAGCTTGTTGGCCTCACAATTTTACCGCGAAGCGTGGCATAAGGATGAGCAATCACTGCCACTCCCCCCGCCTGCTTAATTAACTTAATAACTGCTTCGGGTGTCGGTGAAAAGTGCGAGACGTAATGAGCGGAATTATTGTGGAGCAGATTCGAAAATGCCTCCTCGCGATCTTTCACAACGCCTTTTGCAATTAAGGCATCAGCTAAGTGGGGTCGTCCCAGGGTCGCACCATCGGAGAGCTGAGCCAAGACATCGGCCATTTCAATCTCAATTCCAGCGCCTTGCATGCGAGCGATGATCTTTTCCATTCGTCCAATTCGATTATCCCGAGTCTGATCCAAAACTTCTATGAGAGGCATGAAGTGAGGATCAAAGAGCAGGCCAAGCATATGAACGCTCACACCATCTTCGGTCTGACAAGATATTTCGGCACCAAGTACTAGATCCATTCCAGGTCGTAGCGCGGTCCTAGCCTCTTCCCAACCACTAATAGTGTCGTGATCAGTAAGGGCCAGAGTAGTGATTCCTGCGGCCATCGCTTTATTAATTAACATCGAAGGTGAATCAGTGCCATCACTCACCTTGGAGTGAGTATGTAAATCAATCACTCGACGATTTCCTGAGCTGCTTTTTTAGTTCCGGAACGTAAAACAAAGACGGTACAACCAAGGAGGAGGCCGAAAATTCCTGGGATCGTTCCGGCCGGTGGCTTCTGGCCTTGCCACCAATATGCCAATACTGCACTAACGGGAACTTCAAAGAAGACAATCAAAGAGACTACGGCTGGGGAGACGCGCTTGAGGGAGAGATTAAACATGGTGTGGCCCAAAATTTGTGCGCCCGCGATGAGTGCCAAGCAGAGCAACCATTGTCGGGCTGAGTAAGCGAAGATATGGAAGTTAACCATTAAGGCAATGGGCAGAGCGGTGAGAGCGCAGAGGGAGTAGCAGACCGAGGTGTAAGTCGATGTCGACAGCTCTTTTTGAGCTTTGGCACCAATCAGCATGTACCCAGCAGCCAAAGCTGCACCAATGAGCGCACAGAGATCGCCCAAGAAAGATCGTGCTGAGATACGAAGATCAACTCCAGTAATAAGAAGCACAGATAGGAAAGCAATAAACATTCCACCCCACGCTCTACGGGCAATCTCCTCACCCCGATAGCGCAGGTAGATCGCAGTAAAGATCGGCTGAGTTGCAGTGATGGCAGTACCAGCCGCAACGCTGGTTAGGCGCATCGCCAAGAAAAATCCCATGAAATGCAGTGCGAGTAAGACCCCAGAAACCGCTGAAAGTCGTATGGCACGTTTGCCAGCAGCGCTACGCCACTCCTTCTTGCGCATCGCAAAGGGAAACATCACGATGGCCCCACCCAAATTTCGCCACATAATCAAAGTCGGGACAGGCATGGTGCTGAGTGAAATGACCGGTCCTGAAGTTCCGATACCAACAACACCAAGTGCTAGAAAGAGTATGTCGCGTCCGCGCGGAAGGGTGGAATGGTGTGAACGAGTCATGAAGTATGAATTAGTTGAAGGTAAACCAGAGCATGCAGCCAATACATGCTGCAACGATGGTGATGATAACGCCGTAGACCCATTGCATCTTTACCGAGGCGCGATATTCGCCCATCAGCTTCTTATCACGAGAGATTCCAAACATATACATAAGAAGTGGAAGCAAAAGCACTGCATTGAGAACCTGGGTAATAACTAAAATCGCGAGCAAGGTACTTGAATGTCCACCGAAGAAAATAACTATCAAGGCGGCAATAATGGTGATGATCGCAAAGGTTGAGTAAAAGAGTGGCGCTTCCTTAGGCTTATCATCGAGCGCTGCCGGACGGCCGGTAAGATCGCTCACTGAATAAGCGGTCGACAGTGGCAAGATCGATGCGGCAAGTAAAGCCGCTCCAATTAATCCAATCGCAAAGAGATCTTTTGCAAATGTTCCGGCTAATGGCTTGAGTGCAGCGGCAGCCTGGCCAGCATCGGTGATCGATATTCCTTTAGAATGGAAAGCAGCTGCGCAGGTAACCACGACAAAGAATCCAATAATTCCGGTCAGGAATGATCCAGTCCACACATCGACACGAAGTAACTTGAGATCATCGCGCGTGAGGCGCTTATCGACGGCGTAGGACTGAATAAAGGCAAGTCCCCACGGAGCAAGTGTCGTACCGAGAGTTGCAGTCGCAATCAAAATTGCATCGTGATTGAAGGGCATGGTGGGTGTAACCATTCCCTTGAAGGCACTTCCCCAATTGGGGTGCGCTTGGAATCCGGCGATGACATACGCCAGAAAGACACCAGAGAGCAAGAAGAAGACTTTCTCCACTCGCGCAAAAGTACCGCGCAGAACTAAGAACGAAACCAAGAGCGCCGAACCCGGAACGGTGATGTAGTTCGGGATGTTGAAGAGCTTTCCTGCAACTGCAATGCCTGCAAATTCAGCAGTCATCGTGCCGATGTTGGCGATGATCAGCGCACTTGCACTCATGACCCCTGACCTAGCGCCATATTTCTGGCGAACTAAACCAATTAAACCTTGGCGAGTAACTACGCCGATTCGGGCCCCTAAATCTTGAAAGATGATCAGCGCAACGGTGGAGATAACCAAAGTCCAGAGAAGTTGGTAGCCGTACTTAGCACCAAGTTGAGAATAAGTGGTGATACCTGCTGGATCATCATCGGAAAGACCAGCAATAATTCCGGGACCCATAACTGCGAGAAAGGCCGCGAGGCGAATTTTTCGAGGCGATGCAATCGCCGGGCTTTTCTTCTTTACCTCGCTCATGCAAGTGACCCACTTACCTGTGTGATGCCTCGCCCTGGTGAATCAGTGGCAAGGGCATCGACCAAGTCATCGGCAAGAATTCGACCTACTGGCTTCTTCTTCTCATCGATAACAATGATGGATGAGCCTCGGTTATTGGCAAACTCTTCAATAACATCTTTTAGCGGTGTTGCTACATCGACGGCCGTTGGATAAGGCGGACCGATCAGCGTGGAGAGAAGGGCGGCTGGTTTAGCAGCAATCAACTCAATAATCTGAATGTGATCAATGAGTCGGCCGCGTGAATCGACTACAACTACGCCATCAGAGATATCGCGTTCACGATTTTCCACTAAGAGTTTAAGCGCCGATGCCACAGTATCTTCCTCACGCGTAAGGAGTAAGTGTGTGGTCATGATTCCGCCAGCCAGCGTCTCATCAAAAGCCACGAGATTTCGAAGCTGCTTAGCAATCTTGGCATCCATTGAAGCGAAGATGCTCTCGCGGTGTTCTTCATCGAGATCGCGAAGAATTTCAGCAGATTCATCTGGTTCCATGCGGGTGATTAAACCGGCAGCGCGCTCAGCAGAGAGACCACGCAACAGTCCTTGGAGCTCTAGATCTTCCATCTCCTCCAGCGCATCAGCTGCAAGTTCGGGATCGAGCAATTCAATAAGTGCGCCTTGTTCCCGACCAGAGAGATCTTCAATGAGGTCGGCGAGGTCTGCTGGGCGAAGTTGGCTGAGAACCGAACGAGAGCCGGAAGTGCGCACAACACCGGAGTCGTCAGCGAGAGATGCCACCGTAGCCCAATCGACAACTTGTTCTGGCGTTGGGCGGCGACTAATTGCGCCCGGAAAGATGCGACGAAGGAAAGAGCGGAAGGAGATATCTACACCCACTACGCGAATCTCTTTATCAAAGGGAGCAAGATAGAGATCTGATGATCGCACTACCCGCAGGCCATCAACATCAACAATCTGGTGGTCGAGCACATCAGCATCAAGAAGTGATTCACCTGGTCGGCGTTGGTAATCCTCTAAGTTAATTCGGGTTGAAGAGAGTCGCACTTCGCTCTGAGATAACTTGGAGATGCGCGCACCATTGATAAAGGATTTACTCTGACCTACTTTAACGATCAACCCAGAGACAGGTGGGTAAGTCTCTTCACCATGGCGAACAACCACATCAACTAATTTGCCAATAACGCGGCCATTTTGATCTGTAACGGGGCGACCAATGAGACCTGCAAGTGAGACCAACGAGTCGCGCACAGTTTTGCGCTCAAGCACGGAATCGCGACGGCCGACCAATCGCTTGGCCACCGTATTAATCCCTGTGACTGGTGGCTTCTTCATGGGTAAATCTTAGGTGTGAAGCGTCAGCGGAGTCCCCACTAATGACTTCGAGCGGACCATTAATTTATCGACCAAGGCGTCGAAGGCCTGACTTGCGGGTGAATTCTTATCGCTGACCACGATCGGATCGCCATTATCCCCACCCACACGAAGTTCAGGTGAGAATGGAATGGAGGCCAAAAGCGGCACCTCTCCCCCGACCAAGGTCGAGAGTCGCTTTGCTGCCTCGGCGCCGCCACCGCTACCAAAGAGCGCAATTGGTTCACCACAATGAGGGCAAGGTGCATCGGACATATTTTCGACCACGCCTAGAATCTGTTGCTTCATCTGATGAGCAATTCGACCAGCTCGTTCAGCGACTTCGGCGGCAGCTAATTGCGGAGTTGTCACGACCAGAATTTCAGAGGCTGGAATTAGTTGGCCAAGTGAAATGGCGATATCACCAGTTCCTGGTGGCAGGTCGAGAAGAAGTAAATCGAGGTCACCCCAATAGGCATCGCTCAAGAGCTGTTCGAGAACTCGGTGAAGCAACGGCCCACGGTAGGCGACTGGGTCAGAGCGCTCCGGCTTGAACATCTCCATCGAAACGACTTTAACCCCGAACTTTTCGATCGGAATAAAAGTCTGATCAATAGCAGTCGGGCGCTGACCAACAATTCCCATCAAACGTGGAATGGAGTGCCCGTAGACATCTGCGTCGAGAATTCCGACGGAGAGCCCCTTGTGAGCAGCTGCAATCGCCAGGTTTGCTGTGACAGAAGATTTTCCGACGCCGCCTTTACCGGAAGCGATTCCCAGAACTCGAGTCAGTGAATCAGGTTGAGCGAAAGGTATGTACTTCTCCCGACCGCCGCGAATCAATTTTCGAACGCCTTCGCGCTGCTCTGGTGACATCGCCCCAAAAGTGATTGCCACGCGAGAGATATCTGAAATATCTAAAACCGCTTTTTCAATATCACTCTGCAGGCGATCCTTCATTGGGCAGCCCGAAATTGTGAGCAGAATGGATAGATCAACCACGCCACCATTAACGGCGATCGACTCCACCATTCCAAGTTCGGTGATAGCTCGATGGAGTTCAGGATCAATGACCGTGGCTAGCGCCGAATTAATCTTTTCGAGCAGTGGTGTATCGGCAGACATGAATTGCTCCTAAAGGAGGTCGGGGTCGATCTTTGCTGACTTTGTAACTTCCTCGACTTCATCGGTAAAGTCAAAATCCTTTGGGTTTACAACGCCATCGAGCGTTTTTTTAATCAATTTCTTGGGGTGAAGATCGGTTACTTGTAGATCTTCAAAACCAGGTCCAAGATTTTCGCGCAGCTCCTCAGTCGCTTTTGCAGCCAACCCGCGAGCCTTGTGAATATATTTCGCAGCATCGCGAGCAAAGGTAGGTAACTTGTCAGGTCCGATTAAGACCATCGCCAATATCACCAGAGCGATAAATTCGCCGCCACCAATTCCGAACATGCGTTAAGCCTATCGCGCTAACTACTTGGCTGCGGCTATCAGAACCATGGTGGCAATGTGTGTACTGCCATTGCGCTGGTAGGTCACCTTCACACTATCCCCCACCTGATGGGATCGAATGGCAACGATCGCTTCATCGGCATTGGCAACTGGATTGCCGTCGATAGCAGTGATGAGATCACCCGCTTTAATCCCTGCCTTTTGAGCTGGGCCACCAGCCAAGACCGCAGTGGGAGTATTTGCAACTTTTGCGCCTATTCCAGTAAAAGTTCTATCCAGTGACAGACCAATGATGGGATAGGTGGACTTTCCGGTCTTAATCAAGGCTTCGGCTGTGCGCTTGGCTTGATTGATCGGGATGGCAAAACCTAATCCGATTGAGCCAGCTTGGCCGCTGAAATTTGATCCGAGCGATGCGATTGCAGAATTCACACCAATAACTGCGCCTGTGAGATCGACAAGTGGACCGCCAGAGTTGCCGGGATTGATGGCGGCATCAGTTTGAAGTGCATTAATAAAGGAGCTCTCGCCCTTGGCATTTCCAGAAGTCACGGGGCGATTTTTGGCGCTGATAATTCCGCTGGTGACTGTTCCGGCCAATCCGAGCGGTGAACCGATCGCAATAACACCATCGCCCACTGCAATCTGATCGCTATCTCCTAATTGGAGTGCGGGAGCATCCACGATCTCAATCTTGAGAACGGAGAGATCGTAGGCGCTATCGCGGCCAATAATTTTGGCAGGATAATTTTTACCGTTGGCAAGTGCGACAGTAACGCTGCCACCATTAAGGGCATTTTCAATGACATGGTTATTGGTCAGGATGTAACCATCTTTACGAATGAAAAATCCCGAGCCAGTGTCACTACCTGATGCGCCGCTGACATTGATGGAGACAACCGAAGGTGAAACTCGCGCAGCGATACCAGCGATGGAATCAGGTGCGCGCTCAACTGTGCTGTGAGATGAGACGATTGAACCATTACCGGAGAATGCGAGTGAACCTCTCGCAACAACGGAGCCAACGACGGCAGCAATAAGGGCCATCAGTAAGGCTAATCGGAAGGAAATATTTCCTGAGAGCAGACCGCTCTTCGCTCCACCGCGGCGTGGCCCGGCAGATGCCGAGTAGAGAGGAGCCGATCCATCGGCAGGGATCCACCAGGGGGCTTGGTCAGTACTCATTTTTTCTCAATTCTCTTTTCTGCTAATTCACTTTGGTTGCAATAAGCACGCCGCCACCGAGTGGAAGGATCGAGGAGATCCAACGAGGATCTTCCTTAATCGCCTTCACGGCATCGCGGCGCGAAATAGTCTCGAAGTCTCGCTGGGTGGGGTCTGCCACCTTTCCGCCATCGAGTGCGTTGTCGATAAGTAAAACACCGCCATCTTTGAGAAGTCTGAAACTTTCCTGAACAACATCCAAGATATCTATTGGGGAGCGTACGATCATGAAGTCATAGTTTTGATCGGCAAGTTTTCCAACGACTTCGAGAATATTTCCCGTGATTAATCGATAACGAGCCGAAGAGATGCCAGCTTCATCGAAGATTTTCTTGGCTAGCCCCGAATTCTCTCGCTCAGAATCGATTGACGTTAAATTTGATTCTGTAGTTGAGCCGTAAAAGGCCCAGAGCCCGCTGACGCCAGAGCCAGTGCCTACTTCCACAATCGCCTTGGCCTGTGTAAGGGTGGCCATCAAGCCAATAAGCCCGCCAGTGCCTGGCGTGGGATCGAGCGCTCCAATTTCTATGCCATTTTTTCGTGCTTGCTGCATATAGAAATCTTCATGTGGATGGCTTTCAGCAAATGCTGAAATATCTCCGCGATTGATTGAGGTACTCATGCCAAGCTCGCAATCCATTGAGTTAAGAGTCGAACGCCGAAACCAGTTCCACCTTTGGGGTTTTCACCTGCATCGGACTCAGATCGAGCTGGCCCGGCAATATCGAAGTGCACCCAGGTAGCGTCGCTCTTCTTATTGACGAAATTCTCCAGAAAAAGTGCGGCAGTAACGGAGCCGCCCGAGAAATCTGGCTTCTCTGCCGTGTGATTCAGATCGGCGATATCCGATGCCATGGCGATCGCATAATCATCGATGAGTGGCATATGCCAAACTCTCTCACCAATCTGGTTTCCGATCTCGTGAATCTGCTTGGCAAGTTTCTCATCGCGGGTATACATGGCGCCATAACCGCGGCCAAGGCCTAGCGTGGCAGCGCCGGTGAGCGTGGCGATATCGACGATGTAATCCGGATTGAGCTCTAAATCAGCATATGCCAAGCCATCAGCAAGGACGAGCCGGCCTTCAGCATCGGTATTGATAATTTCAACAGTTGTTCCACCGTATTGGGTTATGACATCCGATGGTCGCTGCGCAGTTGCAGAAATTGCATTTTCCGCACACATCAGAAGGGCAGTGACTTTAACAGGCGTACCGATTTCGGCGATCGCCAAGATGGTGGAGAGTACGGCAGCGCTTCCGGCCATATCGCTCTTCATGCCGATCATAAAATCATACGGACGTTTGAGCGAAATTCCACCGGTATCAAAGGTGATGCCTTTGCCTACTAGTACAACATGTGGCGCTTTCTTATTCCCTTTCGGGTTATAGCTGACTTGAATAAATCGCGGTCCAGGTTTTGGCGAAGAGCCACCGACTGCAACCAAGCCACCAAATTGTGCAAGCGCTTTTCCGCTCAACACCTCAATCGCGAGAGCAGGAGATGGGCTAGCCTGGATAAATTTCTTTGCTTGATTGGCCATCCAGAGCGGTGTCTTAATATTTGCTGGGGTATGGATGAGATCGCGAGCGCGCCAGACTGCTGCGCTCAAGATAAGTGCGCGGTCAAATTCAGCTGCTGCAGACGTTACGACATCAAAATGATTATGTGGAGTTTTGAGAGCAAGACCACTTTTTTTACTCCATTGGTAGCTGGCAAGGGAGAGCGCGTTGATATGCGACAGTGCTGCACCCTTCTCAGCCTTCTGTGGGAGCGTGAGATCTAAAATTTTCTTTCCAGCAGTTGCCGTGGTAGCGAGTTTTGCTTTTCGCGCGAGCGCGCTTCCCGCTTTGCGGAGATCCTCAGTAGTGGAATTTCCCACTCCGACTAAATAAATGCGGGTCAGAGCACTCGCTTTTTCACCTTGCTGTGAAGGGATAGGTAATTCAATGATTTCTCCCGCTTTACCGGTGCGATCTGGCCAAGCAGCTGCCAATTCCGAGAGTGAGAGGTTTAGTTCTTTTTCGAGATGAGTAATAAAAGAGTGTGCAAGAAGTGTTGGCTTACCTTCAGGAGTATCGGCACCTGCAAGCGGCAGGGCAATTGCATCAAAATGGTGCAAGGAAATGTGCGCTGATTTCGCACCAACCGCGGCTAGGTCAGAGTGATCCCACCGAGAGAATGTTGGGGATTGGTGGGTTGCGCTCACAGGCAGACCCTAACGCAGCTTCTACTTCTTAACGAGAGAAACGGCTGCTTGAAGAGCGTTGCCGAGATTGGTCGCTTCTTCCACATTGAGTTCTACGACCAGACGGCCGCCACCTTCGAGGGGAATTCGCATAACGAGGCTGCGAGCTTCCTTGGTTACTTCCATGGGTCCATCACCAGTGCGTGGTTTCATGGCTGCCATGTAGGTACTCCTCTAACGTTGGGAAAGCTTCTGACCTGCTTCTTGCTAGGGGATAAGTATCTCGCATCCCCCGCTCTCCTGTGAAATCGAGATTGGGGCCTAATCGCTCCCCATCTGCCCCTCATTTAACGCGGCGATTAGGCGAGATTTGCCAATCGTGATAACAGATTCGACTGCCCGAGGGGGCACTCCTATCGCTTGCGCTATCGCCGCCGGAGTGAGCCCACGTAGCAGGTGCAGGGTCAAGATGAATTTTTCTTCTTCCGGGAGCGAGTCAAGGAAGGTGGCCACGGATATGGGGGCGCCCACCTGGCCCGCCGCCGCACTCACCTCGCTCATGCCTTCAGGTTACTGCCCCAGCGAACTATCGAGAAGTTCCCTGCTAGATTCACAGGATATTTTGATCTTGCAGGCCCCTTGTGAGCGCGCTTATTTAAGGGCGTTGATTGCACCATCAATTGTTGTTGCCCAGGTAACTAGATGATCCTGACCTGACTTCATAAATTTTAATTCGGTCAAATGATCAATGGCGCCTTTGAGTGGCGCAAAGGCACCATGGGGATCACACACGGCAATAGGTTTGTTATGAAATTTGAGATAACTACCCACCCAAATTTCAAAGAATTCTTCGAGTGTTCCAATTCCTCCTGGCAGAACAATAAATGCATCTGCGAGTTCTTCGATCTTCGCTTTGCGAGAGCGCATATCACTCACCACATGAAGTTCGGTGGATTCTTTATCTTCGATTTCCAATGCCAATAATTTCTCGGGGATAACGCCAATTGTTTGCTGACCGGTACTCCGGACACCACGCGCTACAGCGCCCATCATGGAAATTGCACCACCACCCCAGACCAGATCCCAACCTTCACTTCCAATCGCAATACCTACGGCATGTGCCAGCTCAAGAAAGGCGGGATCGATATCGGGAGCGGAGGAGCAGTAGACGGAGATTCGCATGGCAACCAGTCTATGGCATGGAGTTTGATAGCGTTCGGTCATGAGTTCACGAACTGCCTATGGTCATGGAATTGCGACAACAACAACTTCCGGTGAAGTTCTCGACACCTGGTATGGCGCGCTGGGTTTGGGTGCGCTTGCAGATTCGATCACGCCCGATTTCAGCGAACTCTTGGGAAGTGATTCGATTCGCGATGTAATTCGTACTGCAGTGTCGCTCGAGATTGATCTCGATGCGGCGCCTCTCTCAGTTTCAGATGCTTACCTCCGCCTCCAACTTCTCTCCCATCGAATTGTGAAGCCACATGGCCTCTCACTCGAAGGCATCTTCGGAATTCTTCCCAATGTGGCATGGACATCAGCGGGACCTTGTTCGCTCACCACCTTCAATCAGGTCGCACCTCGGCTACGCGCCAAACTCGGTCATCTCACTATCTTTAGCGTCGATAAATTCCCACGTATGGTCGATTACGTTGTCCCGGAGGGCGTTCGCATCGCCGATGCCGATCGAGTTCGTCTTGGCGCGCATCTTGCAGCTGGCACCACAGTGATGCACGAAGGCTTCGTCAATTTCAATGCCGGAACTCTTGGCAAATCCATGGTTGAAGGTCGCATCAGCGCCGGTGTCGTAGTCGGCGACGGCAGCGACATTGGTGGCGGCGCATCGATCATGGGCACGCTCAGTGGTGGCGGCAAAACTGTGATCTCTATTGGTGAGCGCACATTGCTCGGGGCTAATGCCGGAATCGGCATCTCACTCGGAGATGATTGCGTTGTTGAATCAGGTGCTTACATCACTGCTGGATCCAAGATTGCGCTACCCGATGGCACGATTGTAAAAGGCGCAGAATTATCTGGCGCTAATAATTTACTCTTCCGCCGCAACTCCCAGAGCGGAGCGCTAGAAGCGTTACCCAAGACTGGTACTTGGGGCGGCTTGAACTCAGTTTTGCATGCTAATTAATTAGCGCACTTTAATTGAGATCGAACCACGACGATGGCAAGTGAGCAATCGTTTTAAAATCGCTGACGCCAATTTTCTTCTTGAGACCGTTTGAGCTATATCCAGTCACAGTTATTACTGCCCCGGTTGGAGATCGCGAGCTGACTACATATCTAATTACATCCGGAAGTCCAAAAGCGTTGGCCATGGCTTGCTGTGTCACAGTTCGCTGCCAATGGGCGTAATTGGGATTAAGTGCGGCATCGGTGCTCCACGGATCAGGAACACTCTGTAAATATGGAAAAGGCGTACCCCACACATCTTGGCTTCGAGCGGTAACGCCACCTGTCGATGAAGAGAAGTAGACATTGATGGGTGCGCCGTTGTAATAAATCGCAAGCGAATGGCTGGAATCTATTGTGGTGCTATCTACTGCGGCTTTCCAGAGCGCGCCATATTTATATTCGCTCTCTTTTACATAACCGTTGTAGACCTGATCATATTTATCACTATAGAGCTGGCAATCACAGGCTTTACGGAGTGGCCCGAGTCGAGCTAAGGCATACGTGCGAGAGGCAATTATCTGACTTTCCATCGCCGCTTCTGGCCACGCTGATGAGACTTCTGCGATGCCATAGAGATATTGATCGTGAAGTGCCAAGGTATCGGTGATCTCCATGTGATAACCCTGGCCAGTAATGGGCACTGAGCGGATTTGGATATAGCCATATTTCAATCCGATATTTGTTGCTCCACTATTGAGATTAATAACCGTTGTTGCCGAGTCCCACCGAATTGTCCAGAGCGAGGAGGGCGCAAGAGTTGTACTTGCTTTCCCGAGCGTCCACGTCGGTGCAATCTGTTTTCCGATCATGGAAAATGTAAGTACACCTTTGCCACTCAGAGAGATTGATGTGGGGGTATCGCCATTGAAAAGTTGTGCGGCGCCTACCGGAAAGCGCTTATCTATCGAAAACTTTGCGGTATCTACTTGATGAGCAATATTGACTCGAATCGTTTGCGAGTCTGCTACGGGAATTACTTGGGTGCCAGGAAAGTAATATTTCAAAATATCGGTCGCGCTTTTACCGGCTAGCGCCTGACCCTTTGCACCGATTTGGCTGAGCCCTACTCCGTGGCCATATCCCGAACCAGAGATAGTAAAGAATGCAGGTGCGCTATCAGCATATGTTGGGGGAAGAGCCCACGTTAGGAAGACTGCGCAAAGCGCAGTTACAGCAAACTTTCTCATTCCTCGCCATCTTCAGCGATCAAACCTGGTGGGGATGTCAGATAGCCCGCACCCCACGTCATATGCATGGTCGCAAGAATTGCTGGCAAGGCAATTTTCTCGCCCCAAGTTTTTCCAATTATGAGTCCGCCAGCAGTCACGGCGGCGATATAGGTAATGACAGGAATATAGAAGAGTGGTGAAATGGTGAGACCCAGAAGAAGTGAAAGTACATTAATGGCTAGTGCGGTAGGTGGAGCTAAGTAGCGATAGTTGACCGAACCTTTATGGCTTCGAGCAACTGCATGACGCCAGCGGCCATATTGAAAATATTGTTTCGCAAGTGCCTTGATTGTCGATCTTGGACGATAGGTAACAACGAGCGATGGATCAAACCAGATCTTTCCGCCAGCTTTGCGGAGTCTAAAATTTAATTCCCAATCTTGCGCGCGGGTATAGCGTTCGTCATAGCCACCAGCGGCAAGGATTGCTGCCTTCACGAAATTTCCGAGGTAAACCGTATCCGACTCCCCCGCACCTCCACCGGTATGAAAACGTGATGCACCTACTCCGAGCGGTGAACGCATAGCGGTAGCGACTGCTCGTTCAAAGCGGCTCTGACCTTGCGCTGCCATGATTCCACCCGCATTTACTGCTCCCGTGGAACGTAAAATTTCCACTGCGTGCTTTACATAGCTGTCAGAAACCTCAGCATGTCCATCGATGCGAGTGATGAGCGGATATCTCGATAGGGCAATTGCGGCATTGAGACCAGCGGCAGTTCGTCCAGTGGGATTTTCCACCAACCGCACCCGAGTGTCGCGATCAGATAAGCGCGCAGCAATCTCATTGGTCCTATCTTTCGATGGACCAAGGGCCAGAATCACTTCAAAATCGCCCGGATAATCCTGTCGCAATATCGCCGTGATAGCGGAATCTAGATGGCGCTCTTCATTCAAAATCGGCAGAACGATGGAGACACCTGGCCAATTGCCGGGCGTACCCCAAAAATCACCGTCACGAGTATCCATACTCTCCCACCGTACCCGTTCCGCCCGCTAAGATCGGTTCAATGACGCTCCGAGTTTCAGTAATTGGCACCGGATATCTAGGTGCGACCCATGCCGCATGCATCTCGTCTATGGGTTTTGAAGTCATTGGCGTCGATACCGATCCAGCCAAGATCGCGCTACTTGCCCAAGGCAAGGTTCCTTTCTACGAGCCAGATCTCGAAGAGTTACTTGCTGCCGAAATCGCAAGTGGTCGCCTCTCATTCACTACCGATATCACCGGTACTGCTGATTGCGACATCCATTTCATCTGTGTGGGTACCCCACAACAGGCAGGTTCACTCGCTGCCGACTTACGTTTCGTGGACTCAGCTTTGGATGCAGTCGCGCCCATCGCTAAAGCCGGCTCGCTCGTCGTAGGCAAATCCACTGTTCCAGTTGGAACTGCAGAGCGGTTGCGTCAGCGGTTAGCTGCAGTAAATAAAGATGTGGAATTGGCATGGAACCCAGAGTTTCTGCGCGAAGGTTTTGCAGTCGAAGATACCTTACGTCCCAATCGACTGGTCGTTGGTGTGACGAGTGATGCCGCCGAAAAGAAATTGCAGGAGCTCTACCAAGTAAATCTTGATGCCAACACTCCCTGGGTGCGAGCAGACCTTCCGACCGCAGAACTCGTTAAAGTTGCCGCTAATTCATTTCTTGCGACCAAGATCTCTTTCATTAATGCGATGGCAGAAATCTGTGAAGCAGCCGGTGGCGATGTCACCGTACTCGCTCGAGCGATTGGCTATGACCCGCGCATTGGAAACCGATTCCTGCAGGCAGGTATTGGTTTTGGTGGTGGCTGCCTTCCCAAAGATATTCGTGCCTTTATGGCGCGCGCTCAAGAACTCGGCGCTGAACAAGCGTTGGAATTCTTACGCGAAATTGATTCGATTAATCTCCGTGCTCGCCAACGCGTCATTGAATTAGTTCGTAACGATCTCAGTGATGATCTCGCCGGAAAGAAGATCGCCGTTCTAGGAGCGGCTTTTAAGCCAGATAGCGATGATGTTCGCGACTCTCCAGCCCTCGACATCGCTGCCCAAATCCTTGCTGCTGGTGCCAATGTCGTTGTTCATGATCCTAAAGCGATGGTTCCTGCGCAAAAAAGATTCCCAGGACTGGCCTTTGCAGAGACCATTGATGAATGTCTTGCAGATGCTGAACTAGTACTTCACCTGACTGAGTGGAAGATCTATCGAGAGATAGATCCCGACGCAGCGAAGAAGCTCGTGAAAAATGCGATCATGATCGATGGCCGAAATGCCCTCGATCGCGAGAAGTGGATTGCTGCTGGCTGGAAATTTAGAGCGCTGGGTCGTTCAAGCGTTCAGTAGTTCGCCTAATAAAGTTTCAACGCGAACTTTAATGTCATCGCGAATTCGACGAACTGCCTCAATCCCCTGCCCTGCCGGATCTTCCAAAACCCAATCTTCATAGCGCTTACCCGGATAGAACGGACAAGCATCACCGCAACCCATAGTGACTACAGCGTCAGAGGCTTGAACCGCTTCAGGTGTTAAAACTTTGGGAGTGTTATTGGCAATATCAATTCCCAGTTCGGCCATTGCTTCGACTGCAACGGGGTTGATCGAATCCTTAGGAGCTGAACCTGCCGAGAGAACGTCGACGCGACCTTGACCGAGCTCACGCATAAAACCTGCTGCCATTTGAGAACGACCGGCGTTGTGCACGCAGACAAAGAGCACGGAAGGTTTCTTTTCGATCATATTATTTTTCCGTTACGGTCGAAGTGGTAAAAATGAGAGAGAGCCCGACGCCAACAATTGCACCAATCAGCTGAGCAACGACAAAGAGCGGCACCGATTGTGGCGCTATACCTGAAAAGGTATCACTCCAGGCACGCGCAAAGGTGACTGCTGGGTTAGCAAAAGATGTTGAGGAGGTGAAGAAATAAGCCCCACCGATCCAGGCAGCCACGGCAACGGGCGCCGCTTTGCCCTTCTTCTGAATGCCCAGCATCTGAATCAAGAAGAGCAGACCGGCGGTGGCAACAACTTCACCCAGAAATATATTTCCACCACTTCGAATATGGTGCGAGGAGTAGATCGCAGGATTCTTGAACATGAGATTGGCGAGCATGACGCCAAGAAATCCGCCAAGGAATTGTGCTGCTAAATAGCCGACAGCGTCAGTTAACGAAATTCGCTTGTGGAGTAATTCAGAGAGAGTGACTACGGGATTGAAATGCGAGCCACTGATATCTGCAAATAAATAGATGAGAAGTGCAAGAACAAAGACCGTCGCTACGGTATTGATCAACAATTGCACGCCGACATCGCGTGAAATATTTACTGCCATAGTTCCGGATCCCACAACGGTGGCAACCAACAGAAGGGTTCCCAATAATTCAGCAACAAATCGTCGAATAGCTCTACTCTTCATCGTTCTCTCCCTTATCCCCTGCGCGTACCTGTTGAACAACACCAAAAATTGAAAAGGCTGCCAAGACGGCAATTACACCAGCAAATGCCAGATAGACATCGTGCGGTACGTGACGGGCAAAGGCGATGATGTAAATGTCAGGAATAGCGAAATTTACGCACGACCAGAACGCCCATTTATTGATAGTGGTGCGCCGCTTTTTAAAGATAGCAACAACCAGACGAGCCGTTGCTAGCCCATAGAACCACGATGTAATGAGATCGACGACGAAGAAACCAACCGGGTTGACTCCATATTTACCCATCGTCTTCCAGACCACAAAAGTTGCGGCGAAGGTATAGAGCACGATTGTGGAGGCCCAGATCCGCTCCCAGAACGTTTCGCGCTTGGAGCGCAGAGGCGACATTTAGAACCCGGTTCGGGAATTACGAGCAGCGGTGAGCTTCTCGCCCTTCTTGAGTGAGTCCTGGCGAGCAGTTTCCATGAGCTCGGCAACTTTTGCAGAAACCGCACTGTCGAATGAACCAATTATGCGCGCTGCAAGAAGGCCTGCGTTCTTCGCATTTCCCACTCCTACTGTGGCAACTGGAATGCCTGCTGGCATCTGCACAATAGAGAGAAGTGAATCCATGCCATCCAGATATTTCAAAGGTACGGGAACTCCGATAACAGGAAGAGTGGTGGATGCAGCAATCATGCCAGGCAGGTGTGCTGCGCCACCGGCGCCAGCGATGATGACCTGAAAGCCCTTTGCGGCAGCGCCCTTAGCAAAGGCGAGCATCTCTTCGGGAGTTCGGTGGGCACTGACAACATCGGTTTCATAACTAATACCGAATGCATCGAGAGCCTCGGCCGCCGCCTGCATAATCGGCCAATCAGAGTCAGATCCCATAACTATTGCAACGCGCTTACTCATCGATGACTCCACTCATATAGTCGACTGCGTGACTTACCTCGGTACGCAATTCTAGAAGATCTTCACCGGTCATGGTGACGTGTCCGATCTTGCGACCCGGCTTCACCTCTTTGCCATATTGGTGGAATTTGAGCGCAGGAGTGCGCGCCATCAAGTGCAAGTATGGGCGATACATATCGGCCTTCTCGCCACCCAGGACATTGCCCATCACAGCGATCGGTGCAACCATCTCAGTGGAGCCAAGCGGTAGATCTAAGATCGCGCGCAAATGCTGTTCAAATTGGCTGGTTCGTGAGCCTTCAATAGTCCAATGACCTGAATTGTGAGGACGCAGTGCTAATTCATTAATTACAAAGTTGTCGCCGACAATAAAAATCTCTACTGCCATCACGCCTACCAAATTAATTGCTTGGGCGATTTTTAGCGCAGCGCTCTGAACTGAAATTGCCAGCTCTTCTGATATTTCAGGTATTGGCGTAATAGTTTGGGTGCAGATGCCATCGGCTTGCACTGTTAACGTCGCTGGCCAAGTAGCTGCTTGCTCGTGTGGAGATCTGGCGACCATGACCGAAATTTCATAATCGAAATTGAGTTTCGCTTCGAGCAACAGCGTGCGATTGATGGTGCGATGCAGCTCATCGAGCTCGCTCTGCGAATCAATGACATAGACACCGCGACCGTCATATCCACCACTGGGGACTTTCGCGACCAGCGGAAATGCGATCTTTGATGCCCCACCGTCGTACCGTTGCCAAGCGGGATTAGGAAGATTGAGCTCTGCCATCTTTTCGCGCATGACTAATTTGTCTTGCGAATAAATAAAGGATTCAGCACGCGGGTAGACCTTCTTGCCGCTCTTCTCTAACTCTTTAATAATAGATTGTGGTACGAGTTCATGCTCAAAGGTGATGACATCGCAATTGGCGGCAAATGCCAAAACCTCGCTGACATTGGTGTAATCACCTAATACATAAGGCGAAGTTTGCGCTGCCGAATCATGAGGGATAGCGGCGAAGACAGAGAAATGTATTCCGAGGTCATTTGCCGGAACGGCCATCATCCGCGCGAGCTGTCCAGCGCCGATAACACCAACTCGAGGGAAGCTCACAGCCGTGAGTTTACCTCTCTATCGAGAGATGAGTGATATCGCCAACGGTGATCATCTCGCCGGAATCCAACAACAAGGCACCGGTTGGTGAGATATCGACCGCTCTTCCCGAAAGCGCACTGCCATCGGGGTGAAGCGCGATGATCGGGCGACCCAACGTAGAAGAGGTTGCCCGATAACGATCAAGTGGATAGGCGCCAATCTCCCAATCGGCCAAATCTTTGGAAAAACGATTCAGGAAGGAGGTCAATAGATCATTTCGATCGATCATCTGGTGCGATTCGAGAAATATGGAGGAGGCAGTGGGTACCGGTAACTCATCGCACGATGTTGTGACATTTATTCCAATTCCAATAATCACACCATCGCCGTGAACTTCGCTGAGGAGACCGGCAATTTTTTTATCACCTACCAAGATGTCGTTGGGCCATTTCGTTGAATACAGATCTGATTGAGTGAGTTCATTGATGGTTTGAGCAACTGCACTTCCAGTAAGCAGAGAGAGAAATCCCCATTCGCTTCGTGCTCGTACCGGTTTGATAAAAAATGAAAATGTCAGCGCAGTCGATCGCGTCGTAATAAAAGTTCGATCAAGTCGGCCGCGCCCAGCAGATTGATATTCGGCAGTAAGGAGGTCACCATGTCGCGGCGAACCTGCGGCCAGCTCTACTTGAGTGGAAGCGATCTCGTCGAGAACTTTTACTCGCCAGTAACTGGCCACCGACTGTGAGATTAGGCTCGCATCCAATAACACGGGCGCATTGTGCTCAGGTGCTGGGTTCATTTGTTGCCTCTTCACTAGTACCTTAGGGCTGTGAGTGATGATATTCGTACAACGGCCGGAAAGATCGCCGACTTACGTCGACGCCAATTAGAAGCCGAGAGTAGCGGTACTCCCGCTGCAATCGAGAAGCGCCATGCGGCAGGTAAATACACCGCCCGCGAGCGCATTGAAAAGCTGGTTGATCCAGGCTCATTCGTTGAAATGGACTCATTCGCTCGTCATCGTTCCTCAAACTTTGGCATGGATAAGAATCGTGCTTACGGCGATGGCGTTGTGACTGGCTATGCCACCGTGGATGGTCGCCCGATCGCCCTCTACTCGCAAGACTTCCTAGTTTTTGGTGGCAGTTTGGGTGAAGTCGTTGGCGAAAAGATTGTAAAAGTTATGGACTTCGCCATGAAGAGCGGCATCCCGATCGTCGGTCTCAATGATTCAGGCGGAGCTCGCATTCAAGAAGGCGTTGCATCACTCTCCATGTATGGCGAAATTTTTAAGCGTAACGTTCGCGCTTCTGGTGTTATTCCTCAGATCTCCGTGATTCTCGGTCCTTGCGCTGGCGGTGCGGTCTACTCCCCAGCCATTACCGACTTCACGATCATGGTCAATGAGACATCGCATATGTTCATTACCGGTCCGGATGTTATTAAGGCCGTGACGGGCGAAGAAGTCGGGATGGAAGAGTTGGGCGGCGCTGCCACCCACAACGCCAAGACCGGCAACTCGCACTACTTGGCCGAGAGCGAAGATGATGCCCTGGATTATGTAAAGGCCTTGCTCTCCTATCTACCTTCTAACAATATGGATGAGTCGTTGGTTCTTGAGGCAACAGAGACCACCGATATCTCCCCTGCCGACCGCGCTTTAGATTCGCTCATTCCCGACAACCCCAATAAGCCGTATGACATGAACTTGGTGATCAACGCTATTGTCGATGATGCCGAATTCGTTCAAGTGCATGAACTCTTTGCTCCCAACGTTATCGTTGGATTTGGGCGCATCGAAGGTCGCTCTGTCGGAATTATTGCCAACCAGCCCAATCAGCTCGCTGGCACACTCGATATTGATGCCAGCGAAAAGGCCGCCCGTTTTGTGCGAACTTGCGACGCCTTCGGAATTCCGATCGTCACCCTCGTCGATGTTCCTGGCTTCTTGCCTGGCACCGAACAAGAGTGGGATGGCATTATCCGTCGCGGCGCTAAGTTGATCTACGCCTACGGCGAAGCATCTGTACCTCTTATTACCGTCATCACCCGCAAGGCCTATGGTGGTGCCTATATCGTGATGGGCTCCAAGCATTTAGGCGCAGATATTAACTTGGCATGGCCAACTGCGCAGATTGCCGTTATGGGAGCACAAGGCGCCGTCAATATTTTGCACCGTAAAGATCTTGCAGAGGCAAGTGATGTCGAAGCGCGTCGTAAAGAATTGATCGATGAGTACGAAGATACTCTCCTCAATCCTTATATCGCTGCCGATCGTGGCTTTATCGATGCTGTTATTGAACCACAGCAGACGCGCAATCAGATTACTAAGGCGCTCAATACCCTTCGCAATAAGCGCGTCGCACTTCCACCTCGCAAGCACGGAAATATTCCACTCTAATGCGTTGGAAAACCCAGAAGTTCACCATCACAAATGGTCCGGCAACTCGTGAAGAGATTATTGCGATCGGTAAAGCACTTCGCATTCGCGATGTAAAGAGCCCCGAGCGTGCCAGCCTCTGGCGCAAATCTCAAATTCGTCAACCACTTGCCCGTAAGTGGGGTCAGACTTTCTAATGTCTCGCCGCCACATTGTTCTCGCATCCTCCTCGCCATCACGTAAGCGCTTGCTTGCTGCTGCTGGCGTGCCTGCAGAAGTAATTGTGAGCGGCGTCGATGAAGAACATCCCGATATCACTAAATTATCGCCATCAGAGATGGTGATTGCCCTTGCAATTCTCAAAGCACATACCGTTAAAGATGTGGCGCCAGCTGATTCCATTATTATCGGTTGCGATTCCACCTTTGAGTTCGAGGGCCAATCACTGGGTAAGCCGATGTCGACTGAGAACGCAATTGCCCGCTCCCGCGCACTGCGTGGCAAATCTGGATTGCTTCACACCGGCCACTGCATCATCGATCTTAAACAAGGAATTGAAATCTCCGATATCTCTACCTCATCAGTCTTCTTCGCTGATATGACTGATGGCGAAATTGAGGCTTATGCCCAATCTGGCGAGCCACTCCATGTTGCGGGGGGCTTTACCTTAGATGGCTTGAGTTCACCGTTTATCGAGAAGATTGAAGGCTGCCCCACCGGCATCATCGGGCTCTCGATGCCGCTGCTTCGTCGAGCCATTAATACCTTAGGTCTTTCTTGGACGCAGATCGCAGAAATGGATATAGCCTCATGATGAAATCCGTATTGATTGCCAATCGTGGTGAGATCGCTGTGCGCGTTGCTCGGGCAGCGCGTGACCATGGCATTCGCTCGATCGCTATCTACTCTGACGAAGACCGTAATTCGCTTCACGTCGCAACTGCCGATGAAGCGCATGCTCTTCACGGTCTCTCTGCTGCTGAAACCTATCTGGACCAGAATAAAATAATTGAAATTGCTCAGAGATCTGGCGCAGATGCCGTTCATCCCGGCTATGGCTTTCTTTCAGAGAATGCAGATTTTGCCGATCGCGTGATCGCTGCCGGCCTGATTTGGATTGGACCACCGCCTGCTGCCATCCGCGCGCTCGGCGATAAAGTTTCTGCTCGAAAGATTGCATCTGAAGCGGGCGCACCACTTGTTGCCGGAACAATCGACCCAGTCGACACTCCTGATGAGATCATCGCCTTTGCCAAAGAGCACGGTCTTCCTGTCGCGATTAAAGCAGCGCATGGCGGAGGCGGACGTGGCCTCAAAGTCGCACGCACTATGGAAGAAATTCCTGAGCTCTTTGCGTCAGCGGTTCGTGAAGCGATCACTGGTTTTGGTCGGGGTGAATGCTTTGTCGAACGCTATCTCGATAAGCCTCGCCATGTGGAGACCCAAGTACTTGTTGACTCGAAAGGAAATGCGGTCGTAGTCAGTACTCGCGACTGTTCGCTTCAGCGTCGCCACCAGAAATTGGTCGAAGAAGCACCCGCTCCATTCCTGACCGAAAAGCAGATCGAGCAGCTCTATAGCTCCTCAAAAGCAATCATGAAGTTAGCGGGATACGTCGGCGCCGGTACATGTGAATTTCTTATTGGTATCGATGGCACCATCTCATTCTTAGAAGTCAACACCCGACTACAGGTGGAGCATCCGGTCTCGGAAGAAGTCACCGGCATCGACCTGGTTCGCCAACAATTCCGCATCGCTGATGGCGAGGAGATCTCCCCGATCGACCCAATCGTGCGTGGCCACTCCATTGAATTCCGCATTAATGGCGAAGATCCTGGTCGAGGCTTTCTGCCTTCACTCGGAACAATCACCAAGTGGGAAGTTCCCTCCGGTCCAGGCGTTCGCATCGATGCCGGCTTTGATCATGGCCACACTATTGGTTCGCACTTCGACTCATTGCTCGCTAAGTTAATTGTTACTGGCGCCACCCGTGAAGAGACCATCCAGCGAGCGCGCCGCGCACTTCGGGAATTTGAAATTGGCGGACTCGCCACAGCACTACCTTTCCATCGCGCCATTGTGGAAGATCCCAACTTCACTGACGAGTTCAAGGTCTACACCAGTTATATTGAAAATGAATTCAATAATGAGATCGAACCCTTTAACTTTAAGGCGGGCGTCTCCGATACCAAATCGAACTCTCGAACCGTCGTCGCCGAAGTTAATGGCAAGCGCTTTGATGTTGTAATCCATACGCCCGAGCCTGCTGTTAAACGACACCGCGTAAAACCCAGTGGCGTGACCAAACTAGCCGGTGATGCAATTGTTAGCCCTATGCAAGGCACCGTCGTGAAGATTCTTAAATCCAATGGCGAAAGCGTGCAAGCGGGAGATCTCATCGTTGTTCTAGAGGCGATGAAGATGGAACAACCACTCGTTGCCCACAAGGCCGGAAAGATTGCAGCGCTCACAGTCAGCGTCGGTGAGACTGTTGCCAGCGGATCTAACCTCTGTCTTATCGAAGACTAAGTAAGAGAAAACTAAGCGACCATGACGCTCTACGCTGCTTATGGATCGAATATGGATCCAGCGCAGATGCGAGAGCGCGCTCCACACTCTCCACATCGCGGCACGGGCTGGATCGAAGGCTGGCGGTTAACTTTCGGTGGCGAAGAGATTGGCTGGGAGGGATCCCTTGCAACACTCGTTGAATCACCAGGTGATCATGTCTTTGTCTCACTGTACGATCTCACTGAACTCGATGAGAAGGCGCTGGATCAATGGGAAGGTGCTGACCTTAATCGCTATTCAAAAATTCGCGTGCGAGTTCATACTCTCGACGGTCAGCCACTCTCCTTTATTTACGTACTCAATGGCTTTGAAGGTGGCCTACCGAGCAAGCGATATCTCTCCATCATGCTCGACGCTGCCATAGCCGCTGGCGCCCCGGTCGACTATTTAGAAGATCTCGCCCTCCGACCTACTCGCGCCGAATAGGTCACACCGGGCCGATATCGCCTGCGCCACAGTTAAGCGATAAGTTTGGCTCTATGAGCGATCTTTATACAGACCCCATCGGAACTGCCACCACCGCTGCCACTCGCCTCGCCGAGCTCACTGGCAAAGCCAAGCACGATGTCGCGCTGGTGATGGGTTCGGGTTGGATCAGCGCCGCAGATGCACTCGGAACTCCCACCCATGAATTTCCTGCAACTGACTTGCCAGGATTTCTCGCACCTACAGTTGCTGGCCACGGCGGGGTTATCCGTTCCTACGATCTGCAAGGTGCACACGGAACGATCCACGCACTTGTCTTTCTTGGTCGCACTCATCTCTATGAAGGCAAAGGAATGGAGCCAGTTGTCCATGGCGTACGCACTGCCGTAAAAGCTGGCTGCAAAGCTATCGTTCTGACCAATGCATGCGGCGGCATTAATAAGGAGTACAAAGTCGGCGAGCCAGTGTTAATTCGCGACCATATCTCCATGACGGCGCAGAGCCCACTTATCGGCGCAGATTTTGTCGATCTCACTGATCTTTATAGCAAGCGTATTCGCGAGATTGTTAAAGCCGAAGATGCATCTCTTAAAGAGGGCGTATATGTCCACTGGCGCGGCCCGGCGTACGAGACCCCAGCTGAAATTATTATGTTGCGCACGTTGGGTGCCGACCTCGTGGGAATGTCTACAGTTCCTGAAGCAATCGCTGCACACGCACTTGGCGCAGAAGTTCTTGGCATTTCACTTGTCTCCAATGCCGCTGCCGGTATGACTGGTGAGAAATTGAGTCACGAAGAAGTAATGGCGGCAGGAAAGGCAGCTGCCGGTCGCATGGGCGAACTTCTGAGCAAGGTGCTTCATAAATTATGATTTCGCCAGCGCTCCGAGCAGAAGTTGAAGCCTGGATTGAGCTAGATCCAGATCCAAAGACAGCTGCCCAATTGCGCACCTGGTTAGATGAAAATAATCTAACTGCGCTACAAAAATCATTTAACGGTTTTCTTCAATTTGGTACTGCTGGGTTACGTGGTCCGGTTGGACCTGGTCCTTCTTGTATGAATCGCGCAGTTGTCGGACGAACTGCCGCTGGTATCGCGATATATATGAAGGCCCGCGGCCTCACATCAGTTGTGATTGGTCGCGATGCTCGTCATGGCTCTGAAGATTTCACCCAAGAGAGCGCTGAGATATTTGCTGGCGCCGGAATGGATGTGCACGTACTCCCCCGGCCATTGCCCACACCAGTTTTGGCATATGCCGTCAATGCGCTCGGCGTAGATGTTGGCGTCATGGTGACCGCAAGCCATAACCCGCCCGAGGATAATGGTTATAAAGTTTATTTAGGCGGAGAAGTTGATGGCATTGGCTATAACGGATCGCAAATCATTGCACCTGCTGATTCACAGATTGCAGCGGCCATCGCTACCGTCTCAACTCACCAACCACGCGGTACGAAGTGGAGCACAGTGGATGAGAAGATCATTCATTCATACGTATCCACAACAGCAGCCCTGGTACCTGCGCCCGAAAATCTCACCGTTGTATATACCGCAATGCATGGCGTTGGTACTGAAACTGTTCAGCATCTTTTTCATAAAGCTGGATTTGCTCAACCAATTTTAGTTGCAGCCCAATGCACGCCTGATCCAGATTTCCCCACCGTAAAATTCCCCAACCCGGAAGAGCCTGGTGCGATTGATCTTTCGCTAGAGACAGCTCGAGCTCACGGTGCAGATATCGTGATTGCCAATGATCCAGATGCCGATCGGTGCGCCGCTGCAACGCTCGACCCAGACCTCGGCTGGCGCATGCTGCGCGGTGATGAGGTAGGTGCCATCTTTGGGTATTACATTGCTACTCGCCTCCCCGAGCGCTGTCTCGGAAAATCATTTGCCAATTCCATCGTCTCATCCTCGCTCCTCTCCAAAGTTGCAGCTCACTTTGGAATTGAATTCCATGAGGTGCTTACTGGATTTAAGTGGCTGGCCAAGATTCCTAACCTGACTTACGGTTACGAAGAAGCGCTGGGTTATGCCGTGGACCCCACAACTGTCAACGATAAAGATGGCGTATCAGCCGCGCTCATGCTTGCCAAAATTACCGGCGAGTTAAAGCGCGAAGGAACTAGCCTCATCGAATATCTTGATGAAATCTGGAATACCTTTGGCTTCCACCGCACCGAACAACTCTCCATCCGCGTCACCGATCTCTCCCAGGTCGACCATGTCCTTACTGGGTTACGCCAGAACCCTCCCACTTCCATCGCCGGGTTTACCGTGGATAAGTTTGAAGATTTGGCCGAGCCTTCCGGCTCACTTCCGGCTACTAATGGCTTACGCTTGACTCTCGCCGACGGCATACGAATCATCATTCGTCCCAGCGGAACTGAAGCTAAGATGAAGTGTTACATTGAAGTGGTGAGGCCTTCTGGAAGTACGAGCGAGCGATCAATCGCCGAAGAGATGGTGGCACGCCTTCGCGCGCAGCTGTCGAAAGTACTCGCATGAGCGCCCTTATTGACGGGAGCGAGGCATCGCTTAAGCAATTCCTCAAAACCCTTCCGCCGGTCGATCAAGTAGGTGTTGAAGCTCGCGCTGCGATGCTGGGCACCCGAAGCATTAAGAACGAGAGCAAGAACAGAGCGATCGATTTGGCGATCAGCATGGTCGATCTCACAACGCTCGAAGGCGCAGATACCCCAGGCAAAGTCCGCGCTCTCGCTAGCAAAGCGGTTCGACCAGATCCATCCGACCCCACGGTTCCTAGCGTCGGGGCGATCTGCGTCTACAACGATATGGTCGGGATCGCTCGCACCCACCTTGATGCCATCGGTGGCGCACATATTCCTGTTGCTGCCGTTTCGACTGCTTTTCCTTCGGGTCGAGCCAGCATAGAAGTCAAGAAGCAAGATACGCTCGATGCGCTTAACGCTGGCGCAGGCGAGATTGATATGGTCATCGACCGCGGAGCATTCTTGTCAGGGCGCCTCGGTGAAGTTTTTGATGAGATAGTCCTCATTAAGTCTCTTTGCGGCGATCGTGCCCATCTAAAAGTTATCTTCGAAACTGGCGAACTTGTCACTTACGACAATGTCCGCAAAGCCTCTTATTTGGCGATGCTCGCTGGCGCAGATTTTATTAAAACCAGCACAGGCAAAGTCGCGCCAGCTGCCACTCCGCCCGTTGTTTTAGTGATGCTCGAGGCAGTTCGCGATTATTACGCCCTGACCGGCACTCGTATCGGAGTCAAGCCCGCTGGTGGTATTCGCACTACCAAAGATGCGATCAAGCAGTTAGTTCTTGTCAATGAGACGGCCGGCCCCGAATGGCTTACGCCTTCGCTCTTTAGAATTGGTGCTAGCGCCCTACTCAATGACCTACTCATGCAGCGCATGAAGATGCGTGAGGGCTACTACAGCAGTCCTCAGTATGTGACCCTGGATTAATGGAGACGATGAGATGAGTAAAGAGCCCATGGATACTTTTGATTACGCACCAGCGCTAGAGTCGACAGCGGTTGTCGATATCAAAGCGCAGTACAACCTCTTCATCAACGGTAAATTTGTGGCACCTAAATCCGGCAAGTACTTTGCCACCATCAATCCAGCAACCGAGGAACTCCTCTCGAAAGTTGCCTTTGCGGATCTCGCCGATGTAAATGCTGCTGTGAGCGCTGCGCGCGGAGCTTTCACAAAAACGTGGTCGAAGATGCCCGCTGCCGAGCGCGGTAAATACCTCTTCCGGATAGCTCGCATCTTGCAAGAACGTGCCCGCGAGTTTGCCGTCTTAGAGACGCTCGATAACGGCAAGCCGATCCGTGAGACGCGCGATACCGATATTCCACTCGCCGCTGCACATTTCTTTTATCACGCTGGCTGGGCCGACAAATTGGAGTATGCAGGAGTAGGTAATTCACCTAAACCACATGGCGTCGCTGCTCAAATTATTCCGTGGAATTTTCCATTATTGATGCTTGCGTGGAAAGTAGCCCCGGCACTTGCCACCGGCAACACCGTCGTTCTCAAGCCAGCAGAGACAACTCCCCTCACTGCCCTGCTCTTCGCTGAAGTCTGTCAGCAAGCTGGCCTACCCGCAGGAGTCGTCAATATCCTCACTGGCGATGGCAGCACTGGCGCACATCTAGTCAATCACCCTGGAGTCGACAAAGTTGCCTTCACTGGCTCCACAGACGTTGGAAAAGCAATCGCTCGCGCGGTCGCTCCCACCAAGAAGAGTCTGACGCTCGAACTCGGCGGTAAAGGCGCCAATATTATTTTTGAAGATGCTGCCATGGACGAAACTGTCGAAGGCATCGTTAACGGCATATTCTTCAATCAAGGCCATGTCTGCTGCGCTGGTTCGCGCCTCTTGGTTCAAGAGAATGTGCTCGATGAAGTCGTTGAAAAGCTAAAGCGCCGCATGCAACTCATTCGCTTAGGTAATCCGCTCGATAAGAACACAGATATCGGTGCGATTAATAGCTCAGCGCAATTGGCACGCATTACCGAGATATCTGCAACTGGCGACGCTGAAGGAGCGCAGCGATGGACCATCAATTGCGATCTCCCCAATAAGGGATTCTGGTATCCCCCAACTATTTTTACCGGCGTTACCCAAGCTCATCGCATCGCGCAAGAAGAAATTTTCGGACCAGTCCTCTCCGTTCTCTCGTTCCGAACCCCGGCCGAGGCAATTGAGAAAGCAAATAACACGCCTTATGGATTATCGGCAGGCGTATGGAGCGATAAGGGTGCTCGCATACTCTGGACCGCCCAACGCCTCAAAGCAGGTGTCATTTGGGCTAACTCATTTAATAAATTTGATCCCACCAGTCCCTTTGGTGGCTTTAAAGAATCTGGCTGGGGCCGCGAAGGTGGCCGACATGGAATTAGCGCCTATGTGAAGGGAAATATGTAATGAGAATTGATGTCATGAAGACTTACAAGCTCTATATCAATGGTGCATTCCCTCGCAGCGAATCTGGTCGAGTCTATGAAGTAAAAGACTCTAAAGGTAAGTTCCTTGCAAATCCATGCCTTGCTTCTCGCAAAGATCTTCGCGATAGCGTCGTCGCCGCCCGCGCTGCACAAGCTGGCTGGAGCAAAGCAACGGCATATAACCGTGGTCAGATTCTCTATCGCGTTGCCGAGATCATGGAAGGTCGCCGCGAACAATTTGCGGCAGAAATTGTGGCCATGGAAGGTGCAACCCCCAAAGCAGCTCTTGCACAAGTAGCGGCTGCTATCGACACCTGGGTGTGGTACGCCGGTTGGACTGACAAAATTTCAGCCGTAGCGGGTTCAACCAATCCTGTTGCTGGACCGTTCTATAACTTCACGACCCCAGAAGCAATTGGAGTTGTTGCAGTTTTTGCCGATTCGAAGCCTTCGCTCCTAGGTCTAGTAAGCGCTATCGCACCAGTAATCGCATCAGGAAATACTGCAGTTGTACTCGCAAGTGAGAAGTTTCCATTGGGCGCCATAACGCTGAGTGAAGCGCTTGCGACATCGGATCTTCCTGCTGGCGTCATCAACATTCTCACTGGAAAATCTTCCGAATTAGCCTCGTGGGCCGCCTCTCACATGGATATCGATGCTATCGACGCCACCGGTCTTTCCAAGAAGCTTGAAGTCGAAGCTCGAATTGCCGGCGCGCAGAACTTGAAGCGAATACATTCCTTCTCGGAAATTAAATCAGCATCGCGAATCTTGGCCTTTATGGAGAATAAGACGGTCTGGCACCCCATCGGGGTTTAGTGCCTATTCGGCTGAGATTCGGGCGTAGCCCGGCTTTACGATCTCTTCAATGATCTTTAAGCGCTCCTCATAAGGAATAAAGGCGCTCTTGAGAGCATTAATCGTGACGCGTTGAAGATCGGTAAAGGTCCAACCGAAGGCTCGTACCGACTCCGACATCTCATATGACATTGAAGTACGACTCATCAGGCGATTATCGGTATTGATAGTCACTCGGAAGCGAAGCTTCTCCAATATTCCAATCGGATGTGAGGCATAATCTTTGGCGGCGCCGGTTTGAAGGTTAGAGGTAGGGCATAGCTCAAGTGGAATACGACGATCGCGGACATATTGCGCCAAACGTCCAAGCTTTGGCTCGGCGCCTGTGAAATCAATATCGTCGATGATGCGAACACCGTGACCCAGGCGCTCTGCGCCGCACATCTGAATTGCTTGCCAGATTGAAGGCAGGCCATATGCCTCACCGGCGTGAATAGTGAAGTGAGCATTTTCTTGGCGGAGATAATCAAAGGCTGCCTGCTGATTGGTGGGAGGGAAACCATCTTCTGGCCCCGCGATATCAAATCCCACTACCCCGCGATCGCGATACTCCACTACTTTGCGTGCTACCAGATCGGCTTGTTCAAGGTGGCGAAGTGCGCAGAGAATAGATTCCACTCGAATGGTGAAACCTTCCGCATTGGCATCAATCTCTCCTAAGCGGTAACCCTCGACCGTTGCTTCGATAACATCGCCCAGCGAGAGGCCCTGTTCGGTAAAGAGTTCAGGGGCGCCACGAACTTCGGCATAGACAACACCGTCGCGGGCTAAATCTAGAGCACATTCGCGCGCTACTCGAATAATTGATTCGCGGGTCTGCATGACTGCAACCGTGTGTGCAAAAGTCTCCAAATATCGCTCAAGTGAACCCGAGTTACAGGACTCCTCAAACCAATCAGCGAGCTTTACTGGGTCGGTTGTGGGCAAGGTGTAGTTGATCTCGGCTGCGAGTTCAATGATCGTCTGAGGTCGCAGGCCACCATCGAGATGATCATGAATAACTGCTTTAGGTACTCGGAGAATTTGATCTGCTGTTGGAATGTTGGTTAGCGACATAGTTACCCCTCGATGCGATCAATAATAAGTGGCAAGCGATCAACTTTCTCACCAGTCGATGAAATTCGGAAGGAGCCTTCGAGTGATTCGATTGCTCGTTCAAATCGTGCAGGTTCATCGGTGTACAAGGTGTAGATCAACTGACCCTTCTTCACCAGCTCACCGGGCTTTGCATGCATCTCGATACCTGCGCCGGCTTGAACAGCTTCACCTTGTCGTGATCGACCAGCGCCCAGGCGCCAGGCCGCAACTCCTACCTTCATCGCATCCATAGCGATCAATTCACCATGGGAATCGGCAGTTATCTGCATGCTCTCCTTAGCGACCGGAAGTTTGGCATCAGGATCTCCACCTTGCAACGAGATCATCGAGCGCCAGACATCCATGGCCGAGCCATTTTTCAGGGCATCGGCTGGATCCATGAGCGGCTTTATCCCAGCGGTATCGAGCATCTCGCGAGCAAGAATGAGAGTTAACTCCACGACATCCGCTGGGCCACCGCCAGCAAGGACTTCTAGAGTCTCGCGTACTTCTAAAGCATTTCCGGCAGTGAGTCCGAGCGGTACATCCATTGCAGTGACCAGGGCGCGAGTCTTCACGCCTGCGTTGGTGCCAAGCTCGACCATTACTCGGGCAAGTTCGCGAGCTTTTGCTGGGTCGCTCATAAATGCACCGGAGCCAGTCTTCACATCTAGGACGAGTGCACTAGTACCTTCGGCGATCTTCTTTGACATAATGCTTGATGCAATGAGTGGAATGGCTTCCACTGTCGCCGTGACATCGCGAAGTGCATAAAGTTTCTTATCGGCAGGAGCTAGGCCAGCACCGGCAGCGCAGATAACGGCGCCACATTCCTGCAAGACGTGGAGCATCTCCTCGTTAGAGAGCGATGCCCGCCAACCTGGAATCGATTCCAACTTATCGAGCGTTCCACCGGTATGTCCTAGGCCTCGACCAGAGAGTTGTGGGACTGCTCCCCCGCATGCTGCAACGAGCGGTGCGAGTGGCAGGGTGATCTTGTCGCCAACTCCGCCCGTCGAGTGCTTATCCACGGTAATTCGCTTAACCGCAGACCAGTTCATTCGTTCGCCACTGCGAATCATCGCATCGGTCCAGCGCGAGATTTCGCGGGCGTTCATCCCGTTAAGCAAGATGGCCATGGCTAGAGCTGACATCTGCTCATCTGCTACGACACCACGGGTGTAGGCATCGACTACCCAATCGATCTGCGGATCAGTTAATTCGTGGCGATCGCGCTTAGCGGCGATAATTTCGACAGCTGCGAATGCTTCACTCATTTATTTGAGATCCTCTGGGCCAAAAGCCCACGGCAAGATAGTGGACATCGGTGATGGCCCATCGGGAGTCATGAGTAACATATCTTTCCCGCCATGTTCAAAGAGCAATTGCCGACACCGACCACACGGTGAGAGAAAATTACCACTGCCATCGACACAGACAACGGCAATGAGCTTTCCGCCACCACTGGCGATGAGATCAGAGATCATTCCGCACTCGGCGCAGAGCGTCATTCCATAACTCGCATTTTCGACATTGCAGCCTCGAACAATTCGACCATCATTTACAAGGCCAGCAACACCTACGGGGAATTGTGAGTAGGGGGCATAGGCCTTACTCATAATTGCACGTGCTTCTTGGTGCAGGAGATCCCAATTAATAGATGTGCTCATTTATGCACCCCGCTTATAAGCAACGCCATCAGCGGCAGGTGCTCGCACCCGGCCCACGAGACCAGAGACTGCGATGATTGTGGCAATGTACGGAACCATCAACATAAATTCAGATGGAATGGCGACGCCGATAATCGAGAGTGTCTGTTGTAATTTATCGGCAAATCCAAAGAGGAGAGCGGCCGAGAGCGCGCCCATGGGACTCCACTTGCCGAAGATCAACGCCGCGAGTGCAATAAAGCCACTTCCGGCCGTCATCTCTTTTCCAAATGAACCGACGGAACCAACAGTGAAGTATGCGCCACCAATTCCTGCCACAAGCCCTGCGATCATGACATTGCGGAAACGGAGCTTGTTGACATCGATACCAACGCTATCTGCGGCAGTGGGGTGCTCTCCCACCGCGCGGGTACGTAACCCCCATTTGGTACGAAAGAGCGCAAAGGCAATAACACCAACAATCAAATACATCAGATAGACGATGATGGTCTGGTCAAAGAGAATCGGACCAATGATGGGTAATTTACCCAGCACTGGGATCTCAATCTGATTAAAGGTGGGACCGGAATTCCAGGTTGCTTGGTAGGGAATCAATAACTTCTTATAAAGGAAGTCGGTGAGGCCATAGACAAGAACGTTGAGAACAAAGCCCAAAATCACTTGGTCCACAGAAAACTTGATGGCAAAGGTAGCGAGTAAGAGTGAGATCAGCGCACCGGCAAATGGCGCAACGAGCAGGCCAAGTGCAGATTTATGAGTCAAGCTCGCTACAACGCCTGATGCAAAAGCGCCAGCAAGAAGTTGGCCTTCGATCGCAATATTGATTACGCCCGAGCGTTCACAGAGCAGACCCGACATGGATCCAAAGATCAAGGGAACAGCGAGAAGAAGTGCGCCTTGCAAGAGACCGGTCATGGGAATGAATTTTCCAGTAGCAGCCCAGCTCATAAATGAGATGAGAAGTCCAAAGGAGGTAATACCGCTTCCGAGGCCAATAGTCTTTCCGCGCTTGAAAGAAAGGTAACTTACGCCAATTCCTATGAATGCGATCAACGCAAAGAGAATTGAGGCATAGCTAGAGCGAACATCCCAACGGCTAAAGAAGTGCCATTCGCTTCCGAGTACAAATCCAAAACTTGTCTTCTGAGTGCTGGAGCTAAAGAAGCCGAATTTAAGAAGAGCGCCCAAAGAGAGGAGGGCCATCACTGCGATCAAACGCAGTTGACGCTTTTGCGCAGCGGAGCGAACGATTGTTTGAGTACTCATCCGTTCCATCCCTTCGACTCGAGCGCTGCCCCGCTTTGAATATTTTTAATGCGGAAGAGATAACGAACCAACGTGGGTGCTGCGATAAAGAGAACGATAAGCGCCTGAATTACCAAGACGATATCTAGCGGTGTGCCGGTATTGGATTGCATGGTTCGGCCGCCGGTGCGAAGGGCGCCAAAGAGGAGCGCTGCCGCAACTGTTCCACCTGGCTTTGCTCGACCAAGGAGCGCCACGGTGATCGCATCGAATCCAAAAGACCCGCCAATATCTGCCGTGAGTGCGTATTCGCTGCCGAGCAGGTGGGTTGCACCGCCTAAGCCCGCAAGTGCGCCACAGAGCGCCATGGTGGAGGTGATGACGAATGCCACTGAAATTCCAGCAGTCTTGGCTGCAGCAGCATTGGCACCAACGGCACGAAATTTGAATCCCACGGTAGTGCGAGCAAGTAGCCACCAGATAAAAAGCGCCGCCAAGAGCGCGACAAAAATTCCAGCATGGATGCGCAGGTTGGGGCCGAAGAGGTGCGGCAAGCGAGCGTTATTTCCGACTTCCGGCGCCATCGGATCGATTCGACCAGGGCGTAGAAATGCTTTGGTCTTGAGAATCCAGAGAATAAAGAAGCCAGCGATGTAGTTCATCATGATTGTCACGATAACTTCATGAGCGCCGGTCTTTGCTTTAAGCAGCCCAACAATTCCACCCCAGAACGCTCCACAGAGCGCGCCACCGATCAAGGCGAGAAGAACGTGCGCTCCAATCGGGAGGTCATAATGGAATCCAATGTAGGAAGCGCCAATTGCCCCAAAGATGAATTGGCCTTGCGCGCCAATGTTAAAGAGTCCAGATTTGAAAGCGAGTGCGACAGAGAGTCCAGTAAGGATCAGTGGCGTTGCAGTAACAATTGTGTCGGATAATGGATAGAAGCCCTGAGCTAAACCATGGGCGCGGGCCAAGTTGATATCAAAGATGGATCCCTGAAAGAGTGCTAGATAGGCGTTTCCAATTGTTGCACCCGCAGTGGTGAGAAATTTTCCGGGGTGAGAGGCGAGCTTTAAGACTCGACTATCAGAGAGAGCGATCAAGACTCCCGAGATCAAGAAGGCGAGAAGAAATGAGAGTGCGGGCAGGGTCAGAACATTCTCTGCTTTTCGGAGAAATTTTTTCATGCGCTCTTCTTCCCATCACTCACAACGCCGGCCATTAAGAGTCCTAACTCTTCGCGGGAAACATCGGCGTTAACGATCGCTAAAATCTTTCCGCGATACATCACCGCAATTCGATCTGCAAGCGCCGTCACTTCATCGAGCTCGGTGCTAATAAGCAAGACCGCCCGACCAGCATCGCGTTCGGCCAAAATACGTTCGTGGACAAATTCAATGGATCCCACATCTAGGCCGCGAGTTGGCTGCGAGGCAATCAGAAGCTTCACTGGACGAGAGAGTTCGCGCGCTAAGACAACTTTCTGCTTATTTCCACCAGAGAGCGAGGAGACTGGGTCTTGCGTCGATTGGGTACGAATATCAAACTCCACTGCCTGCTTCTCGGCCTCACTGGCAACTACTGCAGGCGAGATCAAACCGTGAGCCGCGTACGGCTTCTGGGTGTGGAGGTCGAGAATGAGATTCTCGGCGATGGAGAAAGTACCAATTAGGCCATCGAGTTCGCGAGATTCAGGAATATATGCGATGCCGGCGGTAAGCGAGCCATGAACACTCATGCCAACGATCTCTTGGCCACTGAGTTGAATCGATCCTTCGATATGGTCCTCTAAATTGATGAGAGCGCGGGCAAGCTCGGTCTGGCCATTGCCTTGGACTCCCGCAACTGCAAGGACTTCACCTGCGCGCACTTCGAAGGAGACCGCATCCACGAGATTTCGACCCGAAGGATCCTTTACCTCCAAACCAGAAACTGTAAGAACCGGAGCACCAATCTCGTGTGGTGTCTTTGCCGGGGCGAGATCAACGGGGCGACCCACCATGAGTGAAGCGAGCTCGTTCTGCGAAGCAGAAGGCTCGGCGGTACCGACAACTTTGCCGCGACGAATAATGGTGATCTTGTCAGCAGCGATCTTTACCTCACGGAGCTTGTGAGTAATGAAGATGATCGAAGTGCCCTTCTCTTTTAAGCTCTTCATGATGCGTAACAAATCATCCGTCTCTTGCGGGGTAAGAACAGCAGTTGGCTCATCGAGGATCAAAACTTTGGCATCGTAAATAAGGGCTTTAATAATCTCAACTCGTTGCTGGACACCCACTGGCAGCTCTTCAACGATGGCATCTGGATCGACATCAAAACCGAACTCTTCTGAAATTTTATGGATCGCCGTGCGAGCCTCTTCAAGTTTGAGTACTCCCCCGCGGGACGTGGGCTCATGGCCAAGCACAATGTTCTCTGCAACCGTGAATACTGGGATTAACATAAAGTGCTGATGAACCATGCCAATACCGGCAGCTAGCGCATCGCTTGGTTCATTGATCACGACTTTCTGACCATCGACAAAAATTTCACCGCTATCGGCTTGCAGCAATCCATATGCAATATTCATGAGTGTGGATTTGCCGGCACCATTTTCTCCGAGGATGGCAAGAATTTCGCCACGCTCTACTTTCAGATCAATGCCATCGTTGGCGACTAGAGCGCCAAATGTTTTGGTGATTCCGCGGAGTTCAAAGGACACGCTTTATTCTAGCCGTATTTTCGAAGAAGAAAAGATGCAGGGGTTAGAAAAAAGAGTGAAGGCCGAGTGATTTCTCACTCGGCCTTCACAAATTAACTACGAAGTTTTCAGATAAGAATTACTTAGCTGAAACCTTACCTGCTGCAATGTCCTTACCAAGTTGGAGTACTTCGTTCTGAAGTGCGCCAGCAACCTTCTTGCCTAGGTCATGGTATGGAGCAAGTGAAACGCCCTTGTTAGCAAGTGTGCCAACATATGAAGCGTTTGTGTACTTGGCTGTTGAGACATCGGTGATAACTGACTTCACAGAGTTGCTGATTCCCTTAACAACTGATGTTAGGAGAACTGATGCGTACTGTGGAACCAAGTTGTAACCATCTGAGTCAACCCAGATTGTCTTTGACTTTCCGCTCTTAAGTGACTGACCAGCTGTTGCTGCGCCAAGACCACCTGCGACTGGGAAGATGACATCTGCGCCTTGCTGTTCAAATCCCTGAGAAATTGAGAGCGCCTTGTTCATTGATGAGAAGTCACCAACAAATGTTCCTGCTGATGGGTTCTTTGGATCCCAACCAAGAGTCTTTACAGACTTCTTGTGAATGGTGTTGTAGTACGCAACGCCCTTAGCAAAGCCATCCATGAAGATGGTCACTGTTGGGTATGGTGCGCCACCGTAGGTAGCAACGGTTCCGGTCTTAGAGAATCCAGCTGCAAGGTAGCCAGCCATGAATGAGTTCTCGTTTGTTGCAAAGGTAAGACCCTTAACGTTCTTTACAGGTGTGCCAGGGAACTGGTCACCCTTTGGACCATGGTCATAGCCCTGGTCATCGACAACTGCGTACTTGATTGTTGGGTTTGCCTTAGCAGAATCAACAATTGCACCAGAAATTGAGAAACCAACGCCGATGATGAGGTTGCACTTCTGATCTACAAATTTCTTGATGTTTGGTGCGAAGTCAGCAGCAGAAGTTGCTGGAAGGTACTGAACATCTGAGATTGCAGTTGAAGCCTGTGCGCCAGCCCAAGCTGAAGCGTTGAATGAGTGATCATCCACGCCGCCAGTATCGAGAGCGAGGCAGGTCTTGATCTTTGCGGCCTGTGATGCAGGTGCAACTGCAACGCCGACCACCATGGTGGCAGCAGCCACGAGTGTGATTAGTTTGAATGACTTCTTCAAGATTCCTCCAAAGGGCCCTTGATGAACAAGGGGTTGTGTGTAGGTGAACAGTAGCGAGAATGAGGTATTCCACGCATATCTGCCCGGTGTCGCCAATGTAAAGAACTCTCAACCCTTACCTGAGAGATGCACCGCACAATTAGTATTTCCCGCTTGCTAGGACCTTCTCTGCAGATGTGAGTTGGGAAGTTACGGTTGAGGTTGGCGCCGATGTGGCCAAGGCCACTCCACCACCATTAAAGGTATATATGTGGCCGTAGATGCCAGCCTGCTCATCCAAAATATCGTTGAAAGTTTGACCTTTTAATGCCTTGGCGACGAGATCAATAACAGCACGATCGAATCGATCCGTTACGGCGCCAATGACAACTTTCTTAGCCGCTGGGAAAGTAAGGAAGTACTGTTGTGGCGTAATACCAATCAACTTAATGGAAAATTTTGATTTCTTCTTTATGAGATCTTGGCCAACTGCAATCACTTGGTTGAGTACTTCACTGCTCTTATTCCAGGTGGAGTAAATAACGTCTACGCCCACCGAACTCATCGAGGCGACAGATATATTCGAAGCACCTTTAAGATTTAAAGTGACACTTTGACCAAAAACTTTTGCTTTCGGGTTGGCAAAATGGACACCATCGGCAAAGGCACTCTGGTTTTTTTGCAGGTTCTGATCAGCAGGAAGCATGCTTCCCACCTTGGCTGACACCGAGGATGCCCCAGCTAGAACTCCCGCCATAAAAGCAGATTGGGTGGGTGAGAAATCTATATTCATGACATTAACCATCGCCACGCTGGCATCACCAAGTATGGCAAATTGAATCGTTGGATATTTCTCGGCGGCAACGGCAATGGCCTGAGAGTAGCCCGAGCCGACCGCGATAATGAGGTCATATCCAGCCTTTGCTAAAAAGAGTAGTCGTGCCTCGCGATCGGATTCGCTATTGATTGGAGCCATTTCACGGACTGCCAGCGTGGAGAGATGAAATTGCTTCTTTGCGGCATCTAGACCCTTCGCTGCCGCATCATTTATTCCATTATCCCCACGACCACCAATGTCATAGAGCATCGCGATACGAATATTGCTTTCGGCGCTAGCGACAGGAATTAAGGAGCCCATGGAGAGCGCAGCGACAGTCAAGAAAGTAAGAAGCGAACGAACTTTAGCCACGTGCAATAAGGCCCATAGCTTCATAGGTTGCCTTCAGAGTTTGTTCAGCGACTTCATTAGCCTTATCGGCACCGATCTTGAGAAGTGAGTTGAGGTAATCAGGATCTTCGAGCAACTCCAGCGCCTTCGCGCGAACTGGGGCGAAATAATCCACCACCACTTGCGCAACACCTAACTTGAAATCACCATAACCTTTTCCGTCAAAGTCATTTTCAGAATCAGCAATGTTTTTTCCGGTCAGTGCGCTGTAGATGGTGAGGAGATTTGAGACGCCTGGCTTCTCTTTCTCATCAAACTTCACTTCACGACCAGTATCAGTCATAGCACTCTTAATCTTCTTCAAGTTCACTTCTGGCGCATCCATAATTTCAATAACACCATTTTGTGAAGCTGCCGATTTACTCATTTTAGATGTGGGATCTTGAAGGTCATTGATCTTCGCTGCGGCTTTGAGAATGTAAGCCTCTGGAATAGTAAATGTGGCCCCAGTTGCAGCATATGTTGAATTGAAGCGTTGACCAAGATCACGAGTGAGTTCTATATGTTGGCGTTGATCTTCGCCAACGGGAACGAGGTTGGCTTGATAAAGCAAGATATCTGCAGCTTGAAGAATTGGATAAGTGAAGAGTCCAACAACCGTTCGATCGGCTCCGCTCTTCTGTGACTTATCTTTAAATTGAGTCATACGACCAGCTTCACCAAATCCGGTTAAGCACTCCATGACCCAACCCAATTGATTATGGGCAGGCACGTGAGACTGGATGAAGAGCGTGGATTTTTCTGGATCAATTCCTAGGGCAATGAGCTGAGCGACGGAAGCGAGTGTGCGCTTGCGAAGGGCGACGGGGTCGGGCTGAACGGTTAGTGCGTGCAGATCGACAACGCAATAAAAGGCATCATGGCTCTCTTGCAATGCAACCCACTGGCGCAAGGCGCCCAAATAATTGCCGAGGTGAAATGAATCATGAGTGGGCTGAATCCCTGAAAGTACTCGCTTTACTTGGGGTGCATTAGCGCTCATGGGTCTCATCTTTCCATTCCTTGCGAGAGATCAGTAATCGACCGGCTCGCTTACCCTCCATGGTCAAAACGGTCAGCTGTGCGCCTTCGATTTCGAGCACATCTCCGACTGCAGGTAGGCGGCCCAATTCGTGCATGACATAGCCTCCGAGCGTCTCGTAGGGTCCATCAGCGAGCGCAACGCCGGTCTCCTCCGCTAAATCTTCGACCGAAATCAGGGCATCGACTTCGTAATCGCCCACTTTCTGACTCTGTATCACTTCGCCAGAATCTTCATCGTATTCATCATGAATATCTCCGATAACTCGCTCAACGAGATCTTCCATGGTGACAATTCCATCTGTGCCACCATATTCATCGAGCACAATGGCGATGTGATGGCGCTTGGCCCGCATTTCGGCGAGTGCTGGAAGAACGCCCTTGGTGCCGGGCAAGAAAAGTACTGGCCTGATCAATTCGAGAATAGGGAGCTCGCCCGACATCTTTACTTGCGAATTGAGCAAGTCGCGAACATGAATAAACCCGATTACTTCATCCGTCGAACCGCGAGTGACGGGATAGCGTGAATGTGAATGCTCGACGGCGATCTTGATCGCATCGGAAATTGAGAGCCCGACATCGAGGAAGTCCACTTCGGTACGGGGCAACATGATCTCGTGCAATTGCATATCGCTAGCAGTGAAGACTTCTTCCACGATATCGCGCTCTTCATCGGTGAGCGCTGTATGGCCAGTGACGAGATCAACGAGTTCGGCTTCAGAAATTTCGCTTCGATGCTCATCGGCATGGAGACCAAATATTTTTACCACGACATTTGTTGACGCAGAAAGAACCCAAATGACGGGGCGAAAAATAATCGCCAACCGATCAATCGGACCTGCGGCAACCATGGCGATGGCTTCGCCGCGAAAGAGTGCTAACCGCTTGGGGACGAGCTCGCCAAAGACCAGCGAGAGATATGAGATGACGATGGTGAGGCCAACTAAGGAGAGTGTCGTGCTCAAATCATGTGAGAGTCCGTGCTGCTCCAGCGCAGGAATGAGGTAGTGACCAATCCGCTCGGAGCCCAGCGCCGCCGAAAGGAAGGAGGAGAAGGTGACGCCGACTTGAGCGGCAGCCAGGAATCGGTTGGGATTTTTGGAGAGGGCGGCTACGCGGGCCCCACGGCGTCCCTTCTTGCCAATCTGTGCCTGCATCTGGCGTACTTGGGATTCTCGGAGCGAGATGAGGGATATTTCGGCTGCGACGAAGAGGCCAGCCACGGCGATGAAGAAAAGGACAATGAGGACATCCCAGAGGATCGCCGAGGTGGTGGGGCTCATGGCGCTAAGGGTACTTCAGTACTTCCCTTTCGGGCGGTGAACCCTCTACTCTTGCGCTTACGCCCGCCCGGGCGTGATGAACCTTCATCCTAAGGATCGTCGGGCACGTACCTGCCCGGAGAAGGAGTTATAGCAATGGCATCAGTCGTATTTGAGAGCGCTTCGCGCATCTACCCAGGAACAACAAAGCCTGCGGTCGACAAACTCAACCTCACCGTTAACGATGGTGAATTCCTCGTACTCGTTGGACCATCCGGTTGCGGAAAATCAACATCACTTCGCATGCTCGCTGGCCTCGAAGAGGTAGATACTGGACGTATCCTCATTGGAGATCGCGACGTCACAAACGTTGCACCAAAAGATCGCGATATTGCGATGGTCTTCCAGTCATACGCTCTCTACCCACATATGTCAGTAGCCGAGAACATGGGCTTTGCACTCAAGATCGCCGGCATCGATAAGGCTGAGCGCGATCGCCGTGTACAGGAAGCCGCAAAACTTCTCGACCTTGAAGATTATCTCGATCGCAAGCCAAAGGCGCTCTCTGGCGGACAACGCCAGCGTGTAGCAATGGGACGTGCCATCGTTCGCGAACCTCAGGTCTTCTTGATGGATGAGCCACTCTCCAACCTCGATGCCAAGCTTCGCGTTGCTACCCGTACTCAGATTGCAGCGCTTCAGCGCCGTCTGGGTATCACCACTGTTTACGTTACCCACGACCAGGTTGAAGCAATGACCATGGGCGATCGCGTAGCAGTGCTCAAGGATGGTCTCCTCCAGCAGGTTGATACTCCTCGCAATCTTTACGAGAACCCAGTGAACGCATTTGTTGCTGGCTTCATCGGCTCCCCTGCAATGAACCTCCTCACCGTTCCTGTAACAGGCGGCAAGGCAATGCTCGGAGATTTCCCTATCGATGTTCCAGCATCAGCTGGCTCCAGCATCACTGTTGGAATTCGCCCAGAAGGTTTCGTTCCAGCAAGCACTGGCTTCCATGTAGATGTTGAAGTTGTCGAAGAACTCGGCTCCGATGCATTTGTTTACGGAAAGCCTGCTGATTCCACCGTTAAGTTCGCTCAGTCAACAGATGAAGGCGCACAAGTAATCGTTCGTTGGGATCCAAAGAATCCACCTAAGGCTGGCGATCGCATCACTGTTAACGCTATCCCAACTGCAATCCATCTCTTTGATGCGACGACAGGTGCTCGTATTACTAAGTAATTCAGAAGTAATGTAAGGAAGCCCCGCTACCAGTAGCGGGGCTTCCTTCTTTGCTTAATTAACTTCAGAAGTTATTGAGCCATTGCCTTCTTCAAATTATCGTTGATGGCATCCAAGAAATCTTGAGTGTTGAGATAAGGAGCATCAGGGCTAATCAATAGCGCAAGATCCTTAGTCATCTTTCCGGATTCGACAGTTTCGATACATACCCGCTCGAGCGTGGAACAGAAATCCGCAAGCGCAGGATTGTTATCGAGCTTGGCGCGGTGAGCAAGTCCTTGAGTCCAAGCAAAGATCGAGGCGATCGGATTGGTCGATGTGGCCTTGCCCGCTTGGTGATCGCGGAAGTGACGAGTTACTGTTCCGTGAGCGGCTTCGGATTCAACAACTTTTCCATCGGGAGTCATGAGCACTGATGTCATGAGGCCAAGTGATCCAAAACCTTGTGCAACGGTATCGGATTGAACATCGCCATCGTAATTTTTGCAGGCCCAGACATAGCCGCCTTCCCAACGAAGCGATGTTGCGACCATATCGTCGATGAGGCGATGCTCATAGGTAATTCCGGCAGCGTCAAACTGAGATTTGAATTCTGCTTCATAGATTTCAGCAAAGATATCTTTGAACCGGCCATCGTAAGCCTTCAAGATGGTGTTCTTGGTGGAGAGAAATACTGGGTAATTACGCTTTAGGCCATAGTTCATCGATGCGCGCGCAAAATCGCGAATCGAATCATCGAGGTTGTACATACCCATGGCAACACCTGCTGCTGGGAAATCAAAGACGTTGAATTCAATTTTCTCAGAGCCATCAGATGGCTCAAAGGTCATGGTGAGCTTGCCGGCGCCAGGGACTTTGAAATCTGTCGCCTTGTATTGATCGCCGAAGGCGTGACGGCCAATAACGATGGGCTTAGTCCAGTGTGGGACTAGGCGAGGAACATTGGAGATGATGATTGGTTCACGGAAGATGACGCCACCGAGAATGTTGCGGACAGTTCCGTTAGGAGATTTCCACATCTGCTTGAGACCAAATTCCTTGACTCGTGCCTCATCAGGAGTGATGGTCGCGCACTTAATACCTACGCCATGCTTCTTGATGGCGTTGGCTGAGTCGATCGTCACCTGGTCGTTAGTGGCATCGCGGTGTTCGATTCCGAGGTCGTAATATTCAAGATTGACATCCAAATAGGGCAAGATCAACGAGTCTTTGATGAACTTCCACAGGATGCGAGTCATCTCATCGCCATCGAGCTCAACTACTGTGCCTTCAACTTTAATCTTAGACATATCTTTCGCTTCCTTCGATTGTGTTAGGTGAGTGAGCTGGTTGCTTAGAGATCTTTGACGTCGGCTTGCTTCGTGCGAACAGCTTCTGCCGCCGCCTTGAGTGCAGCTACTTCCGATGGAGTGAGTGAGCCTTCTACAACTCGGCGAACTCCGCTCTTACCGATTTCGGCCTCAACGCCAAGGTAGACACCGGAAATTCCATATTCGCCATCAACCCAAGCGCAGACCGGCATGATCGCGCCAGAATCTTCAATCACTGCCTTTGCCATTCGAGCAGCTGCAGCAGATGGTGCGTAGTAAGCAGAGCCAGTTTTGAGCAGTGCTACAACTTCCGCACCACCGTTGCGTGTGCGATCGACGAGTTCATCGATCTCAACTTGGCTGAGCAGTTCGGAGAGCGGCTTGCCATCAACGGTGCAACGACTTGGAACGGGGACCATGGTCTCGCCGTGGGAGCCCAAGGTAAGTGTCTTCACTGATGAGGTAAGTACGCCGAGTTTTTCAGCGACAAAGTTTGTGAAGCGAGCCGTGTCGAGCATGCCGGCTTGACCCATGACGCGATTCTTAGGGAATGCGGTCGCAATTTGAGCGAGCGCTGTCATTTCATCGAGTGGGTTTGAGACCACGATGATCACAGCGTTGGGAGAATGCTTGGCGATATTTTCAGCAACGCCGCGAACGATTCCGGCATTGACGCCGATGAGATCCATGCGACTCATTCCTGGCTTGCGTGGAAGGCCGGCGGTAATTACGACAACATCAGAATTGGCGGTGGCTTCATAGCCAGCGCCTTCAGGTGTGGTGGTTGCGCCGATGACCTTGGTTTCGAAGCCTTCGATGGAACGCGATTGGTTCATATCAAGGGCAAGGCCCTCTGGCTTACCCTCAACAATGTCGGTGAGAACTACTGTCTCGAAGATGTCGTATTCAGCTAACCGAAGCGCTGTAGTCGAACCATAAAAACCAGCTCCGACAACGGTGACTTTTCCTGAACGGGCCATCTGCGCTCCTTCAATCGTTAACGGCTACGAATGAGCCGTACCTGACCGCAATATTACTGGCTATTTTGCATGCGGAAGTGTGAGGGCAACCACAAGCATGATGCCACAAATGACAAGCGGAGCAATGATCTCTATTCGGCGCTTACGCGGGCCCCGGGCATAACGGATGGAGATAAAGACCGACGCCGCTATCGCCAGGACTGCTCCCCCGGTGCGCACCGCGCCCATAACGGCCGCACCAGCGCCAATGACTGAAAGCGCTGCGGATACGTGAAAGAGGCGAGTCGTTCGATCTGAAGTGAGATCAGGAAGCTTCATTACCTTTGAGCCATTTCAGCGCCCAGCCATCTCGACCACATTGGAGAGCAACATCGCCCGCGTCATAGGGCCAACACCACCGGGCATGGGAGCGATAAAAGATGCTTTCTCATAACAGGCAGGATCAATATCTCCCAAGAGTCCTGCTTCGGTGCGAGTAATTCCAACATCGAGAAGTACTGCGCCAGCTTTAATCATCTCGGGCTTTAAGAAATGCGCTTGGCCAATGGCTGCAACAATTATGTCGGCTCGCGAAGTATGCGCCAGTACATCTTTTGTTCCGGTATGAGTAATTGTTACCGTGGCGTCATCGCCTTTGCGAGTGAGCATCAATGCAAGTGGGCGACCGACAGTGAGGCCGCGACCCATCACCACAACTTCAGCGCCGCTGGTGGGAACGTTGTAGCGACGGAGCAATTCGATAATTCCACGAGGAGTACACGGTAGTGGCGCTTTCTCGCCGATAACGAGTTTGCCGAGGTTGAGTGGATGAAGGCCATCGGCATCTTTTGCCGGATCGATTGCTTCTAAGACTTTATTGGCGTTGATTGCCTTAGGTACCGGCAGCTGAACAATGTATCCAGTGCACTCCGCGCTCTTATTGAGATCATCGATCGCGGCCAAGACATCTTTTTCGGTAGCAGATGCAGGTAGGTCAACACGAATCGAATGGATTCCAACTTCCGCGCAATCTTTATGCTTTCCACCGACGTACGAGTGTGAACCTGGGTCATCGCCGACGAGGACAGTTCCAAGACCCGGCTTCTTCGCCATGCCCGCTACCAGAAGGGCGAGTTCGGATTTAATTTCCTTCGCTGTGGCTTTGCCGTCGAGAATCTGTGCACTCATGTAACTCTCCTTATTATGCGTGTGAGAAGTGGCGAACGCCAGTAAAGAACATTGGAATTCCGGCTGCTGCAGCAGCGGCGATCACTTCTTCATCTCGAACTGATCCACCCGGTGCAACGACGGCGCTAACGCCGGCATCAATCAAAATTTGTAGTCCATCGGCAAATGGGAAGAAGGCATCACTTGATGCGACAGCGCCTTGTGCGCGATCACCCGCTCGCGAGACCGCCAATCGAGCTGAATCCACACGATTGACTTGACCCATTCCCACGCCTACCGATGCCCCATCTTTAGCTAGCAAAATAGCATTGCTCTTTACAGCGCGAACACTTCGCCAAGCAAAAGCAAGGTCGGCAAGCAGGTCTGCTGAAACTGCTCCCCCAGAAACTTGCTTCCAATTCTTTGGATCATCGCCAGGTGCATCGATGAGGTCAGTCTGCTGAACCAAAATCCCACCCGAGATCGGACGCATTTCTACAGGGTTAGTTTCGTAGCCCTTGATCTCCAAAATACGAATCGATGGTTTCTTTGCAAGTATGTCAATGGCACCGGCTTCATAACCTGGCGCGATAACTACTTCAGTAAAGATTTCTGCAAGTTTGCTTGCCATCGCGACCGAAACTGCCCGGTTGGCTGCAACCACGCCACCGAAAGCTGAAACTGGATCGCATTCATGGGCGCGCAAGTGAGCCGTGGCAATATCTGATGCAATCGCAATGCCGCATGGATTGGCGTGCTTGATAATGGCGACGCATGGATCGGCATGATCATAGGCGGCGCGAACTGCAGCATCGCCATCGGTGTAATTATTGAAGGACATCTCCTTACCGTGGTGCTGAATGGCGCTTGTAATCCCAGAAGTGATGTGCGGCTTGGTCGCAAAGGCTGCAGCTCCTTGATGGGGATTTTCACCATATCGAAGTTCCGAAATCTTTTCGAAAATTTGGGCGTGCCACGTTCTGTCATTGAGTTGTTGGCCGAGCCATTGCGCGATAGCCGCATCGTATTCCGCAGTTTTGCGGAATGTCTCCATTGCCAGAGCCGAGCGCTCGGCAAGCGTAAAACCGCCCGCAGCTAAGGCATGGGTGAGCAAGCCATACTGCGATGGATCAGAGATGACGGCAACGGAACCATGATTTTTGGCAGCACCTCGAAGCATGCTCGGCCCACCAATATCGATCTGCTCAATACATTCGGCATAGGAAGCGCCCGATGCGATTGTTTCGCTGAAGGGATAGAGGTTGACGATGATCAATTCGAAAGTATCAATATTCTGTTCTTTGATGGCAGCCAGATGTGATGGGTCATTCTGATCGGCGAGAATTCCACCATGGATGCGTGGATGCAACGTCTTTACTCGACCACCCATCATCTCGGGAAAGCCCGTGTACTCCTCTACTGGCAGGACAGCGATACCAGCGGCTTGCAGCGTCTTGGCAGTCGAGCCAGTGGAGAGAATTTCAATTCCCTTATCGGAAAGGGCGCGACCTAACTCGACCAATCCAGTCTTGTCATAAACACTGATAAGTGCGCGATGAATAGCTTTGCGTTCTGTCATGAGAGTTTATTAACCGTCACTTCCGGGTATGCCTATTCGGGCGAATTTCTGAAGGGTCTCCACGATGAGCAACCGTTCCTCAATCTTAATACGTTCATGCAGGCTATCTTCACTATCGCCCGCCACAATCGCCACTTCGCGCTGTGAAATGACTGCACCGGTATCTACCCCAGCATCGACCCAGTGCACGGTGGTTCCCGTAACGCTAGCGCCAGCCTGCAACGCATCGCGCACTGCATGAGCCCCAGGGAAATGTGGCAATAAGGCGGGGTGGGTATTGATGACTTTAAAGTGCTCAACAAAATTGGCAGCCAGGATGCGCATAAATCCAACGCTCACCACTAGATCGGGTGCGATCTCTTTAACGGTCTCAAATATTTCGCGATCCCACTCACTTCGCTCGGCTTTCATGGGGATAAGGGCCGTGGGAAGGTTTCGACCCTTCGCGATCTTCAAGATCGGAGCATCTTTATCGGAGATCACCATCGCAATGTCAATGGTGAGATCGCCGCTATCGATCGCAGCAAATATCGCACTAGCCAGTGAGCCGGCGCCCGATGCCAGCAGAACTACCTTCACTCTGACTCCACCAACTCTGAAAGGTCTTGCTCATTGCGTTCTGCTCGGCGGGCGCGGATATTCGAAACTAGTGATGGCATTGCGATCATCACCATGAGAGCAAGAAGAGCGCAACTCGCATAAATAGCATCGATATACCACCAGCGAACTCCCACAGGGCTCATCTCTTTGGTGAGCAATTCGCCAGATGCTAAAAAGCCTCCTAGCGAAATAAGAACGAGTGAGAAGGCGATCTCCGTGAAAGCGCTTCGATAGCGATGTATCGATCTGCGAGCCCGGACCATTTGTGCAACCACTAATACCAGAATCAGAATATTGCTGATTAAATAGAGCGGATGTTTTCCATTGGGGAGAGCCGCTAAGAGCGGAATTGCTGGAATTCCATGTATCGAGAAATGCAGTGGTGAGAGCGCAGTATGCGCGCCCATCGTTACTCCCGCGCCGGTGAAGTAGCCCAGCGCCACAATTGCTACATTGGGGAGATAGGCAATTTGGATAGCCAGTAAAAGCGCGCCGCCCACAATTCCCGGCTGATCGACAACAGTAAGATTGTGTAAAAGTGCGTGGTGAGCAAAGAGCGAGAAAGCTGCCACAACTCCAGCGAGGCCAACAATTGTCGCCCAACTCCAATAAGTAAATCGAAGGATTTGTAAACGCTTCACTGGAAGAGATATCCCTGCTACGAGAGCGATCAGAACAGGATAAATGGCGGCGGTCAGAAGGTCTGCTTTAATGGGTTCGCTACTGCTCGCCAAGGCCAGAGCAACCGAGATCAGGCCATACCAAAGCGTGAAGAAGATTCGTGAGGCGCGAAGATTTCCGGTTACTTCAGCGCTACGAGAAATTCCAGAGCGGATGATTGTGATGGGAAGTAGCGCTGCAGCAATCGGCAAAATCGTGAGTGCACCAGCAATGTGCGCCGGCGGAAGTGCCAGGCTGAAATGAACAAGGTGCGATGCCAACCAGAGCCATGCCGCTGCTCGGATAGGGTCGGTGGTATTTCCCGAACTACTTCCAGCCGTTGCCCAAGCAATAAGTGCAATAAAAGTGAGCGGAAAGATCAGAAGCGCAACGCTGCGTAACGCCTGTTGAAGGGTAATCAACAGGATGCGAGCGGCCATAGATATTTTTTGGAGTTAGCGGTTCTGAAGAATCGCACGCATCAGCGCAGCAGTTTCGCTGGGAGTCTTACCGACTTTAACGCCCACTGCTTCGAGTGCATCCTTTTTCGCTGCTGCAGTTCCGGATGAACCCGAAACAATTGCGCCAGCGTGACCCATCGTCTTACCTTCAGGGGCGGTAAAACCAGCAACATAACCAACCACTGGCTTGGTGACATATTCACCAATGAATGCAGCTGCACGCTCTTCGGCATCGCCACCGATTTCACCGATCATGACGATCGCATCAGTATCGGGATCATCTTGGAATGCACGAAGGCAATCGATATGTGTTGTTCCGATAATGGGGTCGCCACCAATACCAACAGCAGTAGAGAAACCAAAGTCGCGAAGTTCGTACATCATTTGGTAAGTCAGAGTTCCGGACTTGGAAACTAAACCGATCCGGCCAGGTCCCGTGATATCGGCTGGAATAATTCCGACATTAGATTTTCCGGGGCTGATGAGCCCTGGGCAGTTAGGCCCGATTAAACGAGTGGTGCCCTTCTCTACCGCATAGGCGTAGAAAGCAGCTGAGTCATGAACCGGAATTCCTTCGGTGATCACTACGACCAGCGGAATAGCAGCATCGATTGCATCGATGACAGCAGCTTTAGCAAACTTAGGCGGAACAAAAACTACAGATGCATTAGCCCCAGTTGCGGCGATTGCTTCGGCGACAGTATTAAAGACTGGAAGTGAGGTGCCATCGATATCGACAACTTGGCCGCCTTTGCCGGGAGTAACGCCACCAACAACTTTAGTGCCAGAAGCGAGCATGCGACGAGTGTGCTTTGTTCCTTCGGATCCCGTCATACCTTGGACGATTAACCGGGTCTGATCATTAATAAAGATAGCCATTTACTTTGCCGCCAATTCTGCTGCGCGTGCAGCTGCGCCATCCATAGTGTCGAGCTGAGTAACAAGTGGGTGAGCCGCTTCATTGAGAATCCGACGTCCCTCTAAAACATTGTTTCCATCGAGGCGAACGACAATCGGCTTAGTGGCCTTATCGCCCAAGATGGCGAGCGCTGCAACGATTCCGTTGGCAACTGCGTCGCAAGCAGTGATTCCACCAAAGACGTTTACAAATACTGAGCGAACATCGGGATCTCCCAAGATGATTGAAAGTCCGTTAGCCATCACCTCTGAGGAAGCACCGCCACCAATGTCGAGGAAGTTTGCCGGTTTAACGCCATACTTTTCGCCCGCGTAAGCAACGACATCGAGGGTCGACATCACCAGTCCAGCGCCATTTCCAATAATGCCAACTTCGCCTTCAAGCTTGACGTAATTCAAGCCCTTCTCTTTGGCGAGCGCTTCCAGTGGATTAGCTGCGGCATGATCGACGAGATCTTCGTGAGTTGGATGGCGGAAGCCCGCGTTATCGTCCAACGTTACTTTGCCATCGAGTGCAACGACTTTTCCATCTTGAGTTTTTACCAGCGGATTGATCTCCATCAAGGTTGCATCTTCGGCAACGAAGGCGTCCCACAGCTTGAGCAGAACTGCTTCTACTTGAGGGGCGATATCAGCGGGGAACTGACCTTTAGCCACAATTTCTTGTGCAGTAGCTGCGCTGATTCCTTTGTTGGGATCGATTCCGACGCGAGCAAGTTTTTCGGGAGAGGTATGTGCGACTTCTTCGATCTCCATACCGCCAGCGACGGATGCCATGACTAGGAAATTACGATTGGCGCGATCAAGCAAGATTGCCAGGTAGTACTCGGCTTCGATGGGAGCGGCTTCGGCGATCATCACCTGATGAACGGTGTGGCCCTTAATATCCATCCCGAGGATTGCTTCTGCCTTTACGCGCGCATCGGCTGCATCTTCAGCGAGCTTGACGCCGCCAGCCTTGCCGCGACCGCCGACCTTGACCTGCGCCTTAACTACTACGCGACCGCCAATCTTTGCTGCTGCCTTCTCTGCTTCATCAGGAGTGGTAGCGACTGCGCCACCAAGCACTGGTACTCCGTGAGATTCGAAAAGATCACGAGCTTGATACTCGTAGAGATCCATTGAGCTACCCCATTCGCTAAAGCGCTACCGCCGAAAGATATAGACCAATCCTAATGGGAATCTAAAGCTTCTCCACCGGCGCATAGCGAAGCAAAAGACGCTTCTCGCCGGCACTTCCGAAGTTGATGGTCGCCTCTGCGCGATCACCCGCACCATTGACTCCCACTACGGTGCCGAGCCCAAATGTGTCATGGGACACACGATCCCCCACGGCCAGAACCATCGTCTCTGAACTCTTTCGTCCGGTCGCTCGTGGTGCTGGCATGAAAGCGGATGAACGAGTGAGCGATGATGATCGGGTTCCTGATCCATATGCGCCACTTCCGATGGAGCGATCGATCGAGGATGTGCGTTCATTCCATTTCACGAGACCTTCTGGAATTTCTTCCAAGAAACGTGATGGTGGGTTATATGCAGGAGCGCCCCACGCGCTTCGATATTCCGAACGAGAGAGATAAAGTCTTTCACGGGCGCGAGTAAGTCCAACATATGCCAATCGCCGTTCCTCTTCGACCTCTTCCTTTGCGCCAAGGGTGCGTGAATGAGGGAAGATCCCCTCTTCCATTCCTGTTAAGAAGACGGTGGGAAATTCCAATCCCTTTGCAGTGTGAAGAGTCATGAGCGTAACCACGCCACCATGTTCTTCACCATCGGGAATTTGATCAGAATCAGCTACGAGTGCAACATCTTCCAAAAATCCAAGAAGTGAGATCTCTTCACCCTCATCAACTTCGGATTGCTCGTATTCCACGGCAACTGAGACAAGTTCTTCAAGGTTCTCGACGCGTGATTCATCTTGCGGATCATCGCTCTTCTGAAGTTCGTGTAGCAAACCACTCTGCTCAAGTACCGCTTGGGCAATCACTGATGGCGCAGTCTTTGCTTCTACCAAAGTCTGGAGGGAATGAATGAGGTGCACAAAATCAGTGATTGCGGCGATCGCGCGGGTAGGAATATCAGGGACTCGTGCGGCATCGCAGAGGGCGCTCCAGAAGGAGATGCCAGCGTTGCGCGAATGTAAGTCAACAGTGTCCAAAGCGCGATCGCCAATTCCACGCTTAGGGGTATTAATAATTCGACGAAGTGATACTTCATCTTCGGGATTTACCAATACTCGCAAATAACCTAAGAAATCTTTAACTTCTTTTCGTTCGTAGAAGCGCAAGCCACCAACGACTTTATAAGGGATTGAACTGCGAAGGAAAGCCTCTTCAAAGACTCGAGATTGAGCGTTGGTGCGATAGAAGATCGCGGTATCGCCAGGCTTAGATTCGTTCTCATCTCGCAGCCGGTTGATCTCATCAACGATGTATTTAGCTTCATCGTGTTCTGATTCGGCGATGTATCCGATTATTCCCGCGCCGCTGCCCGACTCAGACCACAAGTTCTTTTCACGTCGACCGGCGTTATTGGCAATAACGGCATTGGCGGCGCTCAAAATATTTTGGGTTGATCGATAATTCTGTTCAAGCAAGATCGTTGTGGCATCCTGATAATCGGATTCAAATTGCAGAATATTGCGAATATTGGCGCCTCGAAAGGCATAGATCGATTGATCAGCATCGCCCACAACACAGAGTTCAGCGATCGGAAAACCATCGGTGGTGGTACCCACTAATTCTTTAATAAAGATATATTGCGCTTGGTTGGTATCTTGATATTCATCAACCAAGATATGACGGAAGCGAGAGCGATAACGCGCCTTTGCCTCTGGATAGCGCTGGAATAATTCGACCGTCTTGCCGATGAGATCATCGAAATCCATCGCATTGGCACTCACTAAGCGGCGTTGATAATGCGCAAAGACTTCTGCTGCTACCTGCGCGAAGGGATCGCTGGCAGTGTGAAGATAATCAGCTGGTCCCATTAATTCATTCTTCGCTGTTGAAATCAGAGCTTGAACTGCGCGCGGTGCAAATTTCTTCGAATCCAAGTTCATATCTTTCATCACCTGCGATATGAGCTTCTGTGAATCACTCGAGTCATAAATTGTAAAAGAGTTGGAGTAGCCCAAGCGCGCGGCCTCTTGGCGCAAAATGCGGACACATGCTGAGTGAAATGTGGAGACCCACATCGAGCGGGCGCGATCTCCCACGAGTTCGGCCACGCGCTCCTTCATTTCACCGGCAGCTTTATTGGTAAAAGTGATCGCGAGAATTTCGTAGGGGGCGACTGCCCGGGCAGCCAGTAGGTAGGCAATTCGACGGGTGAGAACTCTGGTCTTGCCCGATCCGGCACCAGCAACCACCAAGAGCGGCGTGCCCTCGTGGATAACGGCAGCTTGCTGCTGGGGATTGAGGCCCGTGAGCAGGTCGGCATGGTTTGTTGGAGACACGGGTGGAGTCTAACCGCTCAAATATCTGCCAAAATCAGCCCATGAGCCCACTTCCAGATTCCGAAATCCAACGCATCCTCATCGTTACCGCCCACCCCGATGATCTCGATTTTGGCGCCGGTGGCACTATCGCGCAATGGACTGCAGCGGGAATCGAAGTCTCCTATTGCATCTGCACCAATGGCGATCAAGGCGGAGAAGATCCAGATGTTCCTCGCGAAGAGATGCCTAAGATTCGCCAACGCGAACAACGTCATGCCGGTGAGATTCTTGGCGTTACCAATATTGAATTCCTCAACTATCGCGATGGTTGGCTAGAACCCACCATTGAGTTACGTAAGAAAATCGTCCGTGAGATTCGCAAGGTGAAGCCAGATCGCATGGTCATTCAAAGTCCAGAGCGAAATTGGGATCGAATTGGCGCTAGCCACCCTGATCACTTAGCTGCAGGAGAGGCTGCCATCCAAGCGGTCTATCCAGACGCACGAAACTCATTTGCCTTCGAAGATCTCCTGAAGGATGAAGGTCATGAACCCTGGAAGGTGAAAGAAGTTTGGGTGATGTCTCATAACGCACCCGATCATTATGTTGATATCACTTCCACCTTCGACAAGAAGATTGCCGCGCTCCACGCGCATGTCAGTCAGACCGCGCACAACTCGGAAATGCCCAAGATGGTCCGTGAGTGGGGCGAGCGAAATGCTCAAGCTATGGGACTACCTGAAGGACACGTGGCCGAGGTCTTCCGCATAGTTAATACAAATTAATAACGTCCCATTAATTTGTAGGAAGAGTTAATTACTTAACGATCTCTTTTTCGATGGCGACGGTCTGCGCCGGTGTTCCATCAGTCGCACCATTTGCTACGCCCTTGGCTGCAATTGCTTTGAGAATATCTAACCCCTGGGTGATCTGACCCCAAATGGTGTAGTTCGGTCCAAGCGTTGTATCGGCATAGACCAAGAAGAACTGGCTGCTATTGGTGTTTGGGCCTGAATTCGCCATGGCAACGGTGCCAGCTGGGTAATCATTAGCCTTGTAGACCGGCAAATTCTCATCGCGGTATGTGAACTTAGCGCCACTGGTACCAGTCGCCGTGGGGTCGCCGCATTGAAGTACGAAGATTCCTTGTGTGGTGAGGCGATGACAGAGTGAGCCATCGAAGAATCCTTGTGAGGCCAAGCTGGTCATCGCTGAAACGGTGAAGGGTGCTTTCGATGTAAATGCATCAATCACGATCGTTCCACAATTAGTCGTGAGAGTGAAAGTCTTATCTTGCGCGGTATTTTTAATGAGTGTAGGAAGAGCGACATCTTTTGGTGCATGTCCAACTACAGAGGTTGCTGCGCAATGAAGCCCAGCGGAAGTAGCAGCAGCCTTGGGCGTTGCTGCAGCCTTAGGGGCAGCAGCTTTAGGAGCTGGCTTTGGCTTCGCCGCTGCATAGGAAGTAGATACTCCTAGCGCCAACACTGAAATCGCAAGCGTGGCAACGATGCTCTTCTTAATCATGCTCTTACTCCCACTCAATAGTTCCTGGTGGCTTTGATGTGACATCTAAGACCACTCGGTTAACTTCACGAACTTCATTGGTGATTCGTGTCGAAATTTTCTCTAACACATCATACGGAACTCGTGACCAATCTGCAGTCATCGCATCCTCAGAACTTACTGGGCGAAGTACGATCGGATGTCCGTAGGTACGACCATCGCCTTGCACGCCCACGCTGCGAACTCCTGCTAAAAGCACTACTGGGCACTGCCAAATGACACGATCAAGTTCGGCACGCTTGAGTTCTTCGCGAGCGATTGAATCAGCACGGCGCAAAATTTCCAGATTATTCTCAGTCACTTCACCGACAATTCGAATCGCAAGTCCAGGACCTGGGAATGGTTGGCGCCAGACAATCTCCTCGGGAAGGCCTAGTTGCAGGCCAGCTTCCCGAACTTCATCTTTGAAGAGAGAGCGCAGCGGCTCGATCAATGTGAATTGCAGATCATCGGGAAGCCCGCCCACGTTGTGGTGCGACTTAATATTTGCCGTACCTTCTCCCCCGCCCGATTCAACTACATCGGGATAGAGCGTTCCTTGAACGAGAAAGTCAATGGACTCTTCTGCAGATACTTCCCGGGCAGCTGCCTCAAAGACGCGGATAAATTCAGTGCCAATAATCTTTCGCTTGGTCTCGGGATCAGTAACGCCAGCAAGTGCCTCCAGGAATCGTTCCTTGGCATCAACGACGTGAAGTGAGACGCCAGTGGATGCGACGAAATCTTTTTCAACTTGCTCGGCTTCGCCTTCGCGCAAGAGACCATGATCGACAAAGACGCAGGTGAGTTGTGCTCCTACCGCCTTCTGAACAATGGCTGCCGCAACAGCTGAATCGACTCCACCGGAGAGTCCACAGAGGACGCGCTTGCTTCCAACCGCTTCTTTAATGCGGGCAACTTCCATCGCCACAATATTTTCAGAGTTCCACGATGGCGTACAACCGACGATATCAATCAACCAACGACGCAATATCTCTTGGCCATTTTCGGAGTGAAGAACCTCGGGGTGCCATTGAACGCCAGCAAATTGGGCATCGGCACTTTCAAAGGCGATGATCGGAGTGGCATCGGTCGCTGCGGTAGAGATAAATCCAGCAGGTACCTCAGTCACAGAATCTCCATGGGACATCCAGACATTGAAGCCACTGGGAAGTCCACCGAGAAGTTTGGATTCGCCCTTGTGTGACATAGCGGTGCGACCGAACTCTGACTTTCCGGTCTGAGTAACTACGCCACCGAGTGCAGCGGCCATGGCTTGGAATCCGTAACAAATTCCAAAGACGGGAATGCCCTGGGTGAAAAGTGCTGGATCTACTTTGGGTGCACCAGGTGCATAAACCGACGATGGGCCACCGGAGAGAATGATTGCTTTCGGTTTCTTTGCAAGCATCTGCTCGACCGGCATTGAGGACGGAACAATCTCCGAGTAAACCTGAGCTTGGCGAACGCGACGTGCGATGAGTTGCGCGTACTGCGCACCAAAATCTACAACTAATACTTTTTCGAGATTAGGCACGATCGATGACGACCTCTACGCGCTGGAACTCCTTGATATCGGAGTAGCCAGTGGTGGCAACTGCGCGACGCAGTGCGCCAAAGAGATTCATGCTGCCATCGGCAGTGTGTGATGGACCAACCAAAATCTCTTCCAGAGTTCCGACCGTTCCCACTTGAACACGATTCCCACGAGGGAGTTCTGCGTGATGTGCCTCAGATCCCCAGTGCCATCCTTGGCCTGGTGCTTCATGTGCCTTAGCAAGTGGCGATCCCATCATGACCGCATCGGCGCCGCAGGCAATCGCTTTAGCGATATCGCCGGATTTACCGACAGAACCATCTGCAATAACGTGAACATAGCGTCCGCCAGATTCATCCATGTAATCTCGGCGAGCAGAGGCCACTTCGGCAACAGCAGAGGCCATCGGCACAGCAAGTCCGAGTACGGAGCGAGTTGTGTGCGCCGCTCCTCCACCAAATCCGACGAGTACACCTGCTGCGCCAGCGCGCATTAAGTGGAGTGCACCAGTCGCAGTAGCGCAGCCACCCACGATGACTGGTACATCGAGTTCGTAGATAAATTTCTTCAAATTAAGAGCTGAACCTTCAGCGGCGACGTGCTCTGCAGAAACTGTTGTTCCGCGAATGACGAAGATATCAACGCCAGCCTTAATAACCGCCTGGTGAAGTTCGGCAGTGCGCTGAGGTGAAAGCGCAGCGGCTACAGTGACACCAGCATCACGAATGGTCTTGATGCGTTCAGCGATGAGATCTGGGCGAATGGGCGCGGCATAGATCTCTTGCATGCGGCGAATCGCCTTATCTTGTGGCATCGAGGCGATCTCGCCTAATTGGATACGTGGATCTTCATGGCGAGTCCAGAGTCCCTCAAGGTTAAGAACGCCGAGGCCACCGAGCTTGCCGATCGCAATTGCGGTCTCCGGTGAAACGACTGAATCCATAGGAGCTGCCAACATGGGGAGATCGAATTTATATGCATCGATCTGCCACGTAATAGAAGTCTGCTCGGGATCACGCGTACGACGGCTGGGAACGATGGCAATATCGTCAAAAGAATATGCAACACGGGCGCGCTTGCTCGGGCCGATCTCAATTTCGTTCATAAAAATTACTTTCCTTTACGTGCGTAGTTAGGAGCATCGGCGATATCAAGTACGTCGTGCGGATGACTCTCCTGCAAACCTGCAGCAGTAATTTGAATCAACATGCCATTTGCTTGCAACTCTGAGATTGTTGCAGCACCGGCATAGCCCATTCCGGAACGAAGCCCACCCACGAGTTGGTGGAGTACTGGTGTGACTTGTCCACGATAGGCGACCTTGCCTTCAATACCTTCGGGAACAAGTTTGTCCTCAGCTAAGACATCGTCTTGCATGTAACGATCTTTGGAATATGACTTTTGTTCACCGCGTGATTGCATCGCACCGAGTGAACCCATGCCACGATAGGACTTAAATTTACGACCCTGGATTTCCACGAGCTCTCCAGGAGATTCATCGCAGCCTGCGAGAAGAGATCCGAGCATCACCGTATCTGCACCAGCAACAATTGCCTTTGCGATATCACCGGAATATTGAAGGCCACCATCGGCAATAAGAGGGACTCCAGCTTTGGCACACGCCTTATGTGCTTCCATAATCGCGGTGATCTGTGGGACACCCACGCCGGCGACAACACGTGTGGTGCAGATTGAGCCAGGACCAACGCCCACTTTGACGGCATCGGCGCCGGCATTAATAAGTGCTTGTGCTCCGGCGCGAGTTGCAACGTTGCCACCGATGATTTGAATATCGGGATAGACCTTTTTGATGCGCGAGATCGCATCGAGGACTGCGCGATGGTGACCATGCGCGGTATCTACAACTACAACATCGACACCCGCCTCGATTAACGCAACTGCGCGAACGTAGCCATCATCACCCACGCCAACAGCAGCTCCAACAATTCCATGCTTCTTTGCCTCAACAACATTTTTGACTTGATCTTCTACAGGCAAGTTGCGGTGGATAATTCCAATTCCGCCAGCCTTGGACATGGCGATCGCCATCTTTGCTTCGGTGACGGTATCCATAGCGGATGAGGCAATGGGGATATCCAGGCGAAGTTTTCGTGTGAGCCGGGTAGTAGTCTCAACTTCGCTGGGGACCACTTCGGAGGCATCCGGCAGGAGCAGGACATCGTCATAGGTCAGGCCAAGCATTGCGACTTTCTCGCGGGATCCATCAAGCATGAGGTGAGTCTAATCGGGTAGCGCCTGAGGCCTAAATCACGGCCGATGGCAGGAATATTCATTCACAGGGATTTGTTACCCCTTCGTAACCTCCCTTTAAAGTGGGGAGTTTAGATTGACCCATATGTAGTCCAGCAGAACCAAGTCCAGCAGGAACCCCATCTGGAGAAAGTAGGGAGATTCTTATGTACGAAGTAGCCGCACTACCCCGCCCCATCGCTTCGGCATGGGAGTGGCAGCAAGACGCTGCCTGCCGCGACCTACCCACCGAGATGTTCTTTCATCCCGATGGCGAACGCGGTCCCAATCGTCGCAACCGCGTCACTGCCGCCAAAGCTGTCTGCACCACCTGTCCGGTCATTCAAGCCTGCCGCAAACAGGCCCTTGCCTTCCATGAGCCATATGGCATCTGGGGTGGCATGTCCGAGGAAGATCGTCTCAATATTATTTCCCAGCGCCAAGATCCTCAAGCGATTGAGATCGCAAGCTAAGTAACACAGCATTCTCACCGGCACCTCTCCAAGTAAATGAATAATATGAGAGGTGCCACTTTCATTTACCCTCGTCAATATCTTTTCTAGGTATACAGTGCAAAGCGATGAAAGTTTTTCATCAAGCACACATCTGCGCTTCAAGGCCTAGGGGTATAAAAAATGGAAAAAATCTTTACGGGCAAAGTCGCTCTCGTCACTGGCGCTGGTTCAGGAATTGGAAAAGCTGTCGCATTAGAGCTAGCCGTTCACGGTGCCAGCGTTGTCGTAAATGATATTCACCAAGATGCTGCCCAAAAAGTAGTAGAACAAATTGTTTCTTCTGCTGGCAACGCAGTTTCAATCTCTGGAAATGTGGGAAAGCCAGAAGATGTAAAAGCTGCCGTTGATCTAGCAGTCAAAACTTATGGCGCCCTTCACCTCGCCGTAAATAATGCTGGCATTAGTGGTCCACTTGGGCCATTAGCGGAATTAGATATTCAAGCCTACAAAGATTTGATGGACGTTAATCTTCACTCAGTCTTCTATGGCATGAAATATCAAATTCCCGAACTTATCAAAGTCGGTGGCGGTGCCATTGTGAATGTCTCCTCCATCCTTGGCTTAGTAGGAGATCCAGGTGCAGCGCCTTATGTTTCAGCAAAGCATGGCGTGACAGGAATGACTAAAGCGGCAGCGCTGGCCTATGCCGATAAGAAGATTCGCATCAATTCTGTCCACCCGGGCTACATCGATACTCCCCTATTGGGCGCACTTCCCGAGGCGGCACTGGCTGGCTTGAAAGCACTTCATCCACTTGGTCGATTAGGAACTGCGAATGAAGTAGCAGACCTCGTGCTCTTCTTATTGTCCGATAAGGCTACTTTCATCACTGGTTCACAGCACCTAGTCGATGGTGGCTATACCGCACGATAAATAATGGTTTAGACTTTACGTATTATGAAGAGCCAGCGCCATATCGTCGCAATAGTGGCAGCGCTGGTTCTTCTCATTTCCTGTTTCATATCAAGCACCGCCTATGCCGCAGAGTGCGCCCCATCAGTAACTTTTGCTAATAACTATATGTACTTCGCCTTTAAAGATACATCGGCAACATGCACTTGGACTCTTCCGGCTGATGCGTCAAATATTGATTATGTGGTTGTAGCAGGCGGTGCTTCAGGTGGATCACGCCATGCCGGTGGTGGTGGTGGTGGTGGAATGATTTCTCGAACCGGAACCTCACTAAGCAACATCACTGCACTGTCAGTAACTGTCGGAGCTGGAGGTGCTGCAGTAGCACCCTCAAGTCAGAACTGGGCAGATGGATTAAATGGTGCCAATTCTGTGATTGCTAAATCTACTGGCACCGGAACGTTCTCCACTGATACCGCGATAGGCGGTGGCGGTGGATCTTCCGCTGCTGATGCCGCAGGTTCGGGTGGATCTGGTGGCGGATCACTTTCTGGTTCAATTGGAACAGGGACTTCTGGTCAAGGATTTTCAGGCGGACTGGGAGTATCAGGTCCCAGCTATTGGTCTTCTGGTGGTGGCGGTGGTGCGGGCCATGCAGGTTACCCAGCTTCATCTCAATTAACGGCGGGCAGTGGTGGTGAAGGTGCGATTTGGTTATCAGATTTTGATACCAAGACCGCAACTGCACTTGGCTTAACTCTCACCGGACAAACTTCTGGCGCATCTGTCTATTTTGCTGGCGGCGGCGGTGGTGGTTCAACCAATGCTGCCGCTTCAGGTGGCATTGGGGGCGGCGGAGCGGGTTCTATTGGAGCGAACGCTGCTACCAACGGAACTGCGAATAGTGGTGGTGGCGGCGGTGGTGCGGGTTGTTGCAACCCAAGTTATTCCGGAGCAGGTGGATCCGGTGTCATCATCATTCGCTATTCAGCAAATGCTGGTCTCGCACTCTCGCTTGCTTCTACTCCAATTTATCGTTCCTTGACAAATATCGTTGCCACGGCAAATATCGATGGCAAAGTCTCTTTCCTAGCAAATGGAAAGCCCATTCCAGGTTGCAGGAATCTCTCGACCATCGCCAAAACGGTAACTTGTCCATGGAAGCCATCGGTCCACGGAACGAATTCACTGACGGCAACCATAACTTCCACAACTTATTCGAGCTACAAAGGAAGTTATTTCAAGAGTGCAGTTGCAATTACACGTAGCAACTCTCGCTAAATCATCAAAATTCTTTGTGACAGAAAAAGACCCCAACATATAAGTTGGGGTCTTTTTCTGCTCTTGACTAAGGACTCCGAAAGCGTAGCACTCTCCACGCATTGAAGTAATACACAGTTGCAAAATTTTGCTCGAAACAAAAATAGCTGTTGCTATAACTTCGCTACGTGCGGTTGTAGCTCAGCGGATAGAGCAGTCTACTGACGT
>CAIXHZ010000068.1 GCA_903919375.1 uncultured Actinomycetes bacterium
ACTTGGCTTCTTGAAATCTGTAGCTATTGCACCAGCCGAACTCGATAGCGCCTTCACTGAAGGTATCGGCTTCGACGGTTCAGCGATCGAAGGATTTGCTCGCGAAACTGAATCCGATATGTTGGCAAAGCCCGATGCTGCGACCTTCTCGGTTCTTCCGTGGCGCACCGCCGCTCCCGGAGCTGCTCGCATGTTCTGCGATATTGCAATGCCAGATGGAACTGCCTCATCGGCCGATCCGCGCGCAGTTCTGAAGAAAGTTCTCAATCGCGCAGCCACAATGGGATTCACCTGCTACACCCATCCCGAAATGGAATTCTTCCTCTTTAAAAATCCGCCGAAGGCTGGTCAAGCTCCCGAGCCGGTTGATCAAGGTGGATATTTTGACCACACGCCTGCAGCAGTAGGCCATGACTTCCGACGCCAGGCAATCACGATGCTAGAGGCAATGGGCGTCTCCGTGGAATTTAGTCACCACGAAGGTGCGCCCGGTCAACAAGAGATCGATCTTCGTTACGCAGATGCGCTCTCCACCGCTGACAACATTATGACTTTCCGACATGTCATCAAAGAGGTGGCACTCGATCAAGGTTTTCATGCCTCCTTTATGCCAAAGCCATTCACGAACCATCCAGGAAGTGCGATGCATACCCACTTCTCACTCTTTAAGGGTGAAGCTAATGCTTTCTATGAAGAGGGTGCACCAGATCAACTCTCGGCAGTGGGGCGCTCTTTCGTCGCAGGAATCTTGAAACATGCCCGCGAAATTACTGCGATCACTAACCAATGGGTGAATTCTTATAAGCGTCTCAATGGTGGGGGAGAGGCACCGAACTTCGTTACGTGGGGAAGCAATAATCGCAGCGCGATGGTTCGTATCCCAGCTTATAAACCAAAGAAGGAGAACTCCACGCGCGTGGAAGTTCGCACCCCTGATTCAGCTTGCAACCCTTACCTAGCTTTTGCCGTCATTATCGCCGCAGGTCTCAAAGGCATTGAGATGGGATATGAGCTCATCGAAAGTACAACTCCCGAGCCACTGCCATCTGATCTGGAAGAGGCAATTTTTGCGATGGAGGGCAGCGAGCTCGTACGTGATGCGCTAGGTGCCGATGTCTTTGAATATGTTCTTCGCAATAAACGGGCAGAATGGAACGACTATCGCAGGCAAGTCTCAGCATATGAACTCGACCGCTACCTGCCAGTCCTTTAATCATTCTCATACCCGTCAATATTTGATAACCTACTGACATGCACAAAGCAGCACTCCTCCTTAGCGGCCACGGCGAGGTCCATTAACCGGTCCGCTCGTCGTGGGGTTTGGCGTTGCCGGTTAACCCAGGCCCTACTAAAAAATTTCAGGAGTGCACCAAATGAATTTCCCAAAGCAACAACCTTCGCAGATGCCCGTTCATCGCTATTCGCCATTTATTCCAGTTGATCTCACCGACCGCACCTGGCCGACCAAGCAGATCACGACTGCGCCCAAGTGGTGTTCCGTAGATCTTCGCGATGGCAACCAAGCGCTCATCGATCCCATGGACTCACCTCGCAAACTTGCAATGTTTAAATTGCTCGTGGAGATGGGCTACAAAGAGATTGAAGTCGGATTTCCATCAGCGAGCCAGACTGATTTTGATTTCGTTCGTACCATTATTGAAGATGGCCTCATCCCTGACGATGTTGTTATTCAAGTCCTCACTCAAGCGCGTGAACCGCTCATTCGCCGAACCTTTGAATCACTTAAGGGTGCCAAGCAGGCGGTAGTCCATCTCTATAACTCCACTTCAACACTTCAGCGTCGCGTTGTCTTTGGTTTGGAGAAAGAGGGCATCAAAGAGATCGCCGTTGAGGGTGCAAAACTCTGCAAGGAGATTGCCAAGACTTTTCCGGAAACACTGATCTCATTTGAGTATTCACCTGAGTCCTACACCGGCACTGAACTCGAATTCGCGCTCGAAGTCTGCGATGCAGTAAACGATATTTGGCAGCCAACTCCCGAGCACAAGACAATCATCAACCTCCCCGCAACAGTGGAGATGGCAACACCCAATGTCTATGCCGATTCCATCGAGTGGATGAATCGACATTTGAAGTATCGTGATTCGATAATTTTAAGTCTTCACCCTCACAATGATCGCGGAACAGGTGTGGCCGCAGCCGAACTCGGTTATCTCGCTGGCGCCGATCGCATTGAAGGAACGCTCTTTGGTAATGGCGAGCGCACTGGCAACGTCTGCTTGGTTACCCTCGGCCTTAATATGTTTAGCCAAGGAATTGATCCGCATATTGATTTTTCTGATATCGACGAAGTGCGTCGCACCGTTGAGTATTGCAACCAATTACGTGTTCCAGAGCGCCACCCTTATGGCGGCGACCTAGTCTTCACTGCCTTCTCTGGCTCACACCAAGATGCGATCAAGAAGGGCTTTGAACATCTAGAGCGAGATGCGAAGGCTGCCGGTCGCCATGTGCATGAACAAACATGGGCTGTTCCTTATCTTCCGATCGATCCGAAAGATATTGGTCGCTCCTACGATGCGGTTATTCGTGTCAATTCCCAATCAGGAAAGGGTGGCGTCGCCTACCTGCTTAAGAATGAATACCACTTAGATCTCCCTCGACGTCTCCAGATTGAATTTAGCCAAGTAGTTCAGGCACATACCGATACGCAAGGTGGAGAATTTTCAGCTGCAGCGCTCTGGAAAATTTTCGAAGGGGAGTATTTACCAGCAAGCGCCTCATGGGGTCGCTTTAAATTGCAGGGGCTGGCTCAATCGGGCCACATGGATGAAGATGTCCAACTCACCGTTGATTTGGTCGATAACGGCGCAGTGAAGACTCTGCAAGGAACAGGAAATGGCCCAGTGGCTGCCTTCCTTAATACCTTTAACGCCTATTTACCTGAGACCAACGTTCGCGTTCTCGATTATTACGAGCACGCACTTTCGGCTGGCGGCGATGCGAAAGCCGCTGCCTATCTCGAGTGTGAAATCGCAGGAAAAACGTTCTGGGGCGTTGGAATAGATCCAAGCACCACAACGGCGGCACTCAAAGCCGTCGTGTCAGCGGTTAATCGCGGACTTCGAGGCTAATTACCGATACGGTGTGAGGTATGGCTACCTATCGCGATCAAGCAATTGTTCTGCGAACTCAAAAGCTAGGTGAAGCCGACCGGATTATCACTCTCTTTACTCGCGACCATGGTCGCCTGAAAGCGGTAGCAAAAGGCGTACGCCGCACAAAATCTCGATGGGGAGCGCGGCTAGAGCCAGCGAGTTGTGTCGATCTTCTGCTCTATAGCGGAAAGACTTTTGATGTCGTGACCCAAGCCGAAGCGATAGAAAATTATGGCGATGTGATTTCGCAGGATTATCAACAGTGGACAATTGCATCATCAATTCTGGAAGCTGCCGAGCGTTTTACAGCGCAAGAGCACGAGCCAGCGTTGCAGCAATATCTCTTAGTCAATGGCGCCCTTAAAGCGCTGGCACATAAGACTTACGATCCATCTTTGATTTTAGATGCCTACTTGCTGCGCTCATTAGCCGTTGCTGGTTATGCGCCTTCGCTGACCAACTGCTCTCGCTGCAACGCCCCGGGCCCACACAAGTACTTTTCACTCGTGGGCGGCGGAGCAGTCTGCACAACCTGCAAGCCTTCGGCAGCGGCAACGCCCACGGTCGATACGCTCCAATTAATGTCCGACCTTTTGACCGGCGATTGGACTGGCGCCGTAGAGAGTGAAATGAAATCCCGCCGCGAAGCTTCGGGTTTGATCGCAGCATATTTGCAATGGCATTTGGAGCGAGGATTGCGCAGTCTTCCCCTCGTTGAAAGAATAAGTCAATGAGCAGTACGCACAAGCCGCCAAAATTTCGAGCGGATCAAATTCCTCACCATGTCGCTGTTGTTATGGATGGCAATGGCCGATGGGCCAAGAAGCGTGGCCTAGCCCGAACCGCTGGACACGAGGCCGGCGAAGCGGCGCTCTTTGATCTGGTCGAAGGTGCTATTCAAATCGGCGTTAAAGAGATAAGTGCGTACGCATTTTCTACCGAAAACTGGCGCCGCTCGCCCGATGAAGTGAAATTCCTTATGGGCTTTAACCGCGATGTCATTCGGCGCAGGCGCGATGAGATGCACAAAATGGGTGTTCGGGTCCGTTGGGTGGGTAGGCCGCAACGGTTGTGGAAGAGCGTCATTGAAGAGCTTGCCATTGCGGAGGAGCTTACGAAGAAGAATAAAGTTCTCACATTAAACATGTGCGTGAATTACGGCGGCCGGAGTGAGATTGTTGATGCTGCCCAATCTCTTGCTCAACTTGTGAAAGCAAAGAAACTAAAGCCCGAACAGATCACTGAGAAACTCTTTGCAAAACATCTGTATAGCCCCGCAATGAGCGATGTAGATCTCTTCCTGCGCTCGTCGGGTGAGCAGCGCACCTCTAACTTCTTGCCGTGGCAGTCGGTCTACGCCGAGATGGTCTTTATGGATGTGTTATGGCCAGATGTCGATCGAACAACTTTGTGGAAGGCAATTGAGATTTATGCCGAACGGGAGCGACGCTTTGGAAAAGCGTAATTAAGCGCGTTTAATGCGAGGCAAGTGCAGGTCGAAATAATTCATTTAGAGCGTGGCCACGACTAGCCACATGATTCCCACTCCCAGAAGAGTGGTGAGCATGGTGACTCGCGATGGGTGGCGCGAGTGAGCCTCGGGCAAGATATGTGATGTAGCGATGTAAATAACGAAGCCAGCGAAGAGCGCGAGATATACGGCGACCCAGCCATTGCTAATGGTGAGATAGGAGCCAAGAGTTGCGCCACCAATTCGCGCGACGCCATCGATGAGCAGCAGCCACTTCGCCTTAGAGCTCCAGTGCCCGTGCTTAACAAGCATGGCCACAGTATTGAGACCATCGCTAAAGGCATGGACTAAGAGCGCAAAGAAGACTGCTAACCCAAGTGCCGAGGAGACTTTGTAAGCAACAGCAATTGCAACGCCATCCATAAATACATGGCCTGCCATCGTGGTGGCACCAATGGCGCCGGCAAAATCTCCGAAGTGGGTATGTTCATGATCGAAATCAGAGTCCACTGGTTCGTGCGTTCCGGCAAGTTGTTCGAGGAAGTGAAGAATCAGAAAACCTGCTGCAAAGGCAATGGCCACAATCGGCACTTTGCCCCAATGAAGCGTAGGCGCGCTGAACGTTTCGGGTATGAGGTCAAAGGCGACAAGACCGAGAAGTAGGCCAGCCGCCAAGCCAAGGACGAGGTGGAAGCGGTCCTTGGAGCGCAGAGCTAGATATCCGCCCAGCGTCGTAGCTCCGACAGTAGCGGCTGCTAACGCGATCGCAATCATGTGCTCAAGGTATCATTAGACCTCTTGCGACCAGCAAGAATCAGTAAGCCGACAGCCAGCCGGAGGAGAAAAAAATGGCCGCAGATCGCCTCGATAATATTGTTAGCCTCTCAAAGCGACGTGGATTTGTTTACCCGTCATCTGATATCTACGGCGGATTGCGCGCCTCGTGGGATTACGGCCCACTCGGAGTTGAGCTCAAAAACAATGTAAAGCGCCAGTGGTGGAAAGCGATGGTTCAGGGTCGCGAAGATGTCGTTGGCTTGGACTCGTGTGTGATTTTGGCTCGCGAAGTCTGGGAAGCCTCAGGCCACGTCGAGACTTTCTCAGATCCGCTCACTGAGTGCACCGAATGCCATAAGCGCTACCGCGCCGACCATCTAGAAGAGGCCTATGAAGCCAAACATGGAAAAGCGCCAGCATCTATGGATGAAGTCAATTGCCCTAACTGCGGCAATAAAGGAAAGTTCACAGTTCCCAAGCAATTCTCTGGCCTTCTTAAGACCTATCTAGGTGCAGTGGAAGATGAATCTGGTCTTGCATATCTTCGCCCGGAGACCGCTCAGGGAATCTTCATCAACTTTGATAATGTCGCGCAGACATCGCGCAAGAAGCCACCTTTTGGAATTGGCCAAATTGGAAAATCATTCCGAAATGAAATCACACCCGGAAACTTCATCTTCCGTACTCGCGAATTTGAGCAGATGGAGATGGAATTCTTTGTTGTGCCCGGAACTGATGAAGAGTGGCACCAATATTGGATCGATACTCGCCTTGAATGGTACAAAGAACTCGGAATCAATCCGGAGCGGTTGCGTCTCTTTGAGCATCCGAAAGAGAAACTCTCCCACTATTCCAAGCGAACCGTTGATATCGAATACAAATTTGAATTCAATGGCACCGAATGGGGCGAGCTAGAAGGTATTGCTAGTCGTACCGACTTCGACCTTAAGGCGCATAGCGCTGCATCAGGAAAAGATCTCTCGTGGTTTGATCAAGAGAAGAATGAGCGCTGGGTTCCATTTGTTATCGAACCGGCGGCCGGTGTCGATCGCTGCACACTCACCTTCTTGATGGATGCCTTCACAGAAGATGAAGCGCCAAATTCCAAGGGTGAGATGGAGAAACGCACTGTTCTCAAGCTCGACCATCGTCTTGCTCCTATTAAAGTGGCAGTTCTGCCGCTCTCTCGTAATGCTGACCTCTCACCAAAGGCGCGCGAATTAGCAGCACAATTGCGCAAGAGTTGGTCCGTTGATTTCGATGATTCGGGCGCGATTGGCCGTCGCTACCGTCGCCAAGATGAGATCGGTACGCCATTTTGCATCACTATCGACTTTGAATCACTCGAAGATAATGCAGTAACCATTCGCGAACGTGACACTATGGCGCAGACTCGAATCGCAATCGATCAGGTGGAAGCATGGCTTGCACCGCGGTTGTTGGGTTGCTAGCGAACTCCTTCGCACCACTTCGATTGCCCATTGCTAATGGGAACTTTGCGAATAACGAAGTGGTGCTCGCAGCACCAGTCGTTCTCGCGCCTATGGCCGGTATCACTAATTCTGCTTTTCGCACGCTCTGCCGTGAACAAGGCGCCGGCCTCTTTGTATCAGAGATGGTCACCGCTCGCGCCTTGATCGAAAAGCATCCAGAGACTCTGCGCTTGATCACTCCCGGCAAAGGTGAGACCCCACGTTCGGTTCAGCTCTATGGTGTCGATCCGACAGTTGTTGGCCTAGCGGTGAAGATGTTGATGGAAGAGAATCTTGCTGATCACATTGATCTCAATTTTGGTTGCCCCGTCCCTAAGGTGACACGTAAAGGCGGGGGAGCGGCGCTTCCATACAAGAAGACGCTCTTCTCGAATATCGTGCAATCAGCGGTTAACGCTGCACAGCCATTTGGTGTCCCTGTCACCGTCAAAATGCGCGTGGGAATAGATCAGGACCACCCCACATTTCTCGATGCAGCAAAAGCTGCAGCTGATGCGGGTGTGGCATGGGTGGCACTTCATGCACGCTACGCCTCTCAACTATATGAAGGTAAGGCCGATTGGTCGCAGATCACTCGACTGGTAGAACACCTCGCACCTACCGGAGTTCCAGTCCTTGGCAATGGCGATATCTGGTCTGGCGCTGATGGCGTGCGCATGATGCAGGAGACGGGTTGCGCAGGTGTTGTCGTCGGGCGTGGTTGTTTAGGAAGGCCATGGTTATTTGCAGATTTAGTAGCCGCCCTCAATGGTGACCAGAGTCGGGCAACGCCGACGCTCTTTGAAGTACGCGAAATTATGTATCGCCACGGACAGCTCCTCATTGAATTTTTCGAAGATGAGAGTCGCGCGATGCGAGATCTGCGTAAACACATGGCCTGGTATCTCAAAGGCTTCTCGGTACTTCGAGAATTGCGATCGCAATTTGGAATGGTCTCCACTTTGGCCGAACTTCGCACTTTGCTCGATCAATTACAGGATCAGCCATATCCCACCTTGGTCGGAGAATCACCGCGTGGTCGCACCAGTCATGGCAAGGCGGTCTCTCTTCCAGCTGGCTGGCTCGATGACCCGTATGAAATTCCCGCTATAACGATCGACGACTCAGTATCGGGCGGCTGATCGGTGTTTCTCTTTAAAATAGTTCGTCGAATAATCTCATCGATTTTATTGATAGCCGTCATAATTCCTTCCTTTGTCGCCTACCGAGTTTGGTCTACGGGTCATAGCGCGCAAGCACTCAAGAGCGATGTCATTGTCGTGCTCGGAGCTGCGCAGTATGACGGTCGCCCTAGCGATGTACTCGAAGCTCGATTAAAGACCGCACAAGTTATTTTTAAGGCGCATCTCGCCCCTCGCATCTTTACGGTCGGTGCCAGCGAAAAAGGCGATCGTTTTACCGAAGCACAGACTGGTCGCAATTGGCTCCTTGCGCACGGAATTTCCCCCAAGGCGGTTACTGAGATCTCTCGCGGAATCGACACGCTCTCCAGCACACAAGGCTATGTCGATCTCATGAATAAAGTTGGTCTGAGAAGAGCGATCATCGTTACTGATGAATTTCATTGCCTGCGCGCGCTGACTATGGCTCGAGATATGAAAATCTCTGCTACCTGCGCCCCAACGATTTCAGGCCCAGCCTCCAAGAGTGCATCTAGCTTTAGTTATCTCGTGCGCGAGACTGGGGCATACCTTGCTTATGTGACGGTGGGGCGCCATGGCATCCATCTCACTGATCAAGTGAAATAGTTCATCACTTTGGTTTAGGCTGAGCCCACTATGGTCCTTCGAGCAGCTACAGAACATTCTGGATATACGGAGTCAGATCGCGCTCGCTTTATGGATGAGCCAGCAAAGCGGTTAGGTCGAACGGAATTTGCTCGCGACCGTGCCCGCATCATCCACTCCTTTGCCCTTCGCCGATTGGCAGCCAAGACCCAAGTGGCTGTTCCCTGGGCAACAGATTTTCCACGAACTCGACTTTCTCACTCATTGGAATGTGCGCAAGTGGGCCGCGAACTCGGCGCAGCGCTCGGCGCAGATCCAGATCTCATGGAAGGTGCCTGTCTGGCGCACGACATCGGTCATCCACCCTTTGGCCATAATGGCGAAGATGCGCTCAACGAAGTCGCGATGAGTTGTGGTGGCTTTGAAGGAAATGCACAGAGTTTTCGACTCCTTGTTCGCTTAGAAGCCAAAACTGTAGATGCCGCCGGAAAATCCATTGGCCTCAATCTCACTCGGGCGACACTCGATGCGGCTACGAAATATCCATGGCCACGGGCAGTTAATGCTCGCAAATTTGGCGTTTATGATGATGATCAAGAGATCTTTGATTGGGTTCGAATTGGTGCGCCTGTAGGTGCACAGTCATTTGAAGCCCAAATAATGGATTGGTCGGATGATGTCGCCTATTCAGTTCATGATTTTGAAGATGCGCTGGTCACGGGACAAGTAAAACTTGGAGATTTAAGGGCTGACCTTGGTGAGATTTATGCGGTATCTGAAGGTCATCTCTTGGCTGATTTAAGTCGAAATGAATTTGAAGCGGCGCTTACTGAACTTCAAAAACTTTCATGCTGGCCGACTTCTTATGATGGTTCACATGGTGGCCTTGCGCGCCTTAAGGATTTGGCGAGTCAATTAGTGGGGCGCTTTGCATTAGCGGCCGAAAGTGAAACTCGAGCACAATATGGTCCAGGAGATCTCACTCGTTTTGGCGCCAATTTATTGGTACCCAGACAGCAGCGAATCGAAGTTGCACTGCTTAAGGCAATTGCTACTTTCTATGTTCTCAATGCCAAATCTTCGGTCAAGCGCTACGAGGATGAGCAGATATTAATCAAGGAGCTTGCAGCAGCGATACTGAAAGATGCGCCCAATACCCTCGAATCCTTCTTTCTTCAGGACTGGAGCCTTGCCACCACCGACGCCCAGCGCCTTCGGGTAGTTGTGGACCAGATTGCATCACTGACTGATCCTGGCGCGATCGCGTTGCACGCACGCCTCACCCGCTAAGCCAGGGCCAGGCATCCCTCCCTGCTGACGATTGACTAGAATGGGGGAGTGAACAACTCCTCAACCACCGGTGGTCGCATTCGCGACGAGGATGTTGCCTATGTTCGCGACCATTCACCTATTGATGATGTCGTCGGGGACTATGTCCAACTCAAAGGTGCCGGCGGTGGTCAGAAGAAGGGCCTCTGCCCATTTCATGATGAGAAGAGCCCGTCCTTCCATGTAACGCCCTCCAAGGGATATTTCCACTGCTTCGGCTGCCAAGTGGGCGGAGATGTCATCGCATTTTTGATGAAACTCGAACACCTGACCTTTATGGAGACGGTCGAACGATTGGCTGATCGCATCGGATACACCTTGCGCTATGACGGCACAGGTGGCACTCCCAGTTCAGGAATAAATCGATCGAGATTAGTTGCAGCAAACACTGCAGCTGCACTCTTCTATCAAGAACAACTAGGTCTTCCTGGTCCGGCGCAGGTAGGTCGTGAGTTTCTGACCAAGCGAGGATTTGATAAGGCTTCGGCCGATCATTTTGGTGTGGGCTATGCCCCCGATGAATGGGATGCGCTCTACAAGCATCTGAAAGCGGGAAGTTTTACCGATAATGAATTGGCGCTCGCTGGCCTGACTAAAGATGGATCTCGCGGTCCCATCGATCGCTTCCGCAATCGTCTCATCTGGCCGATCAAAGATATCTCAGGTGATGTAGTTGGTTTTGGCGCTCGCAAGCTAGCGAGCGATGAGAAAGATACTGGCCCAAAGTATCTCAACACTTCCGAGACACCACTATACAAAAAATCACAGATTCTCTATGGCCTGGATTTGGCGAAGAAAGAAATCGCCAAAAAGCGCCAAGTTGTTATTGTTGAAGGCTACACCGATGTGATGGCAGCTCACTTGGCCGGAATCACTACCGCAGTTGCCACATGTGGAACAGCTTTTGGCGACGATCACATCCGTATCATTCGTCGCTTGCTCATGGATGATGATGCTTTCCGTGGCGAAGTAATCTTTACCTTCGATGGCGATGCTGCAGGGCAGAAAGCCGCCCTTCGTGCTTTTGGCGATGACCAGAAATTTGTAGCGCAGACTTTTGTTGCAGTCGAACCATCAGGCATGGACCCATGTGAATTGCGTCAGGCGCAGGGAGATCTGGCTGTACGCGATCTAATTGCGCGGCGAGTGCCGCTCTTTGAATTTGCTATTAAGAGTGAGATCGCGAAGTACGATATCAACACGGCTGAAGGACGAGTCTCAGCTCTCAATGAAGTAGCACCGCTCATTAGCAAAATCCGCGATGCATCGCTCCGTCCAGAATATGCACGCTTGGTTGCTGGCTGGCTGGGTATGGATACCGATATTGTGACGCAGGCAATTAAGCGCACCGCCTCACGAAATTATCAACCGGCGGGAACTACACCACCAGGGCACCCCACGAGTGAAAACCGTCCGGAAGTTAATTTGCGAGATCCGATGTTGATGCTCGAGCGCGAAGTTCTCAAAATTCGACTGCAACTGCCCGAGATGGTCAGCGAGTGGAGCAATCTTGAGAAGAATGCCTTTACCTATTGGGCTTACCATCAGCTTCGTGTAGAAATCGATGCCTCGCCTACCTTAGATATTGCCGGATTGATCGCAGCCAGTGCGAGTGAAGATATTAAGGCTCTCATTACGGAGTTAACAGTGGAGCCGATTCGAACCGATCGTGAAGTCTCGGCCACCTACATCGCCAGCGTCTTTTCGAGATTGCGGGAAGTGGCGCTCTCACGCTCCATCGCCGATATTAAATCCAATCTGCAACGCCTCAACCCTGTGGAGAATGAGGCCCAATATGCCGAGACTTTTGCCGCCCTGGTGGCGATGGAGGCCGAGCGCCGCCGCCAAAAAGAGGTCGGGGTAGGCACCGAATAGGGATTTTGACCCATTCGCCCGAGAGGCTAAACTAAGAGAGTGAAAGGCCAAAAGCCCTCACATATCCTTAAGTGTTGGTCCGATGGCCGACACCGAAGATAAAACGAATGATCCCTCATAGCTCAATTGGCAGAGCAGCCGACTGTTAATCGGCAGGTTCTTGGTTCGAGTCCAAGTGAGGGAGCCACTGGCTCCCATTACCCGCAATCGATGATTGCCTCAGGGAAGGTTAGGCTCGGATATGGCCTCACATTCACTCTTCACTCGCTCATGGAAGCAGTTGAGCATCCCCGCAAATATTCTTCGTCTCTGGCTCGGCATCACTTGGATTTATGCTGGTTGGAATAAAGCCACAGACAGCGGTTTTCTCAATCAAGCATCGCCGCATTACATCGGCGCGCAGCTTGATAGTTATATTCCCACTTCACCGATTGGATTTTTTCTCAGGCACCTCATCGAACATGCCACCCTCATTGGTTGGGTAACTCTTCTCGGGGAATTCGCCATTGGCTTTGCATTACTCGCTGGGGTAGCGATGCAGCTTGCAGCACTCGGTGGCTTCGCTCTCTCTCTGACTTTCTGGCTCTCCTCTACATGGAGTGTTAAACCATATTTCCTCGGAAGCGACACTGCCTATATGGCGATGTGGTTGGCGCTTTTCTTCGCCATTCGCCAGAGCGGCAAGGGGCGAAAGAGTGATGCCTTGATCCCTAACCTTTCGGATCGACGCGAAGTAGTGCGCCTTGCAGGTGTCGCTGCGCTCGCAGTAGCAGGTGCTTTTTTGGGCGGGAAATTCCGCGCAAAGAATCCAACTCCTGAAGCCGGAGCTGCAATCACTACGTTGACAGCTCTTCCTATTGGGGGAGTATTTAAGTTTGTGGCAGCCGATGGACAGCCAGCCATTCTTTTCCGCACGAAAGCCGGAGTCTTTGCTTATTCACGAATCTGCACCCACCAAGGTTGCACTGTGGATTACAACGCATCGGCAAATCTCTTGCAATGCCCATGCCATGGCGCACAATTTGACCCAGCGGCGGGCGCTAAAGTGATGGGCGGACCTGCGCCACGTCCACTCTCAAGCATTAAAGTCGCCATCAAGGGCGAGAAGATCGTTCAGATCTAAGCGATCTTTACCCATATTTAATATCAGCGAAATATATTCAGAGTAGGGTTTGTCACATGGCACTATTTAAAATGCAGATCACCCTTCCCGATCGCCCAGGTTCGCTAGGCGCGGTCGCATCAGCAATTGGCTTTGCCGGCGGAGATATTCGATCCTTTGTTGTGCTTCGCAGCGAAGATGGACGTGGCGTTGATGATCTCACCGTCGCAATCCCTGGCAGCGACCCTACTGACCTTCTCAATGTTCTCAATGACATTGGTGGCGTCGAGGTAGTTTCTATATCACCTGCGCAATAATTTTTGAGCTCAGGAGTTACATCTGAGAAACAACATGCGCGCCCTCGCTCGGTAGCGATGTAAAGAATCTCGGCGCCCTGTAACTCTTGGCGGCAAAAGCTTGCGAAATAGCGCTCTTCATCATTTCAATATCTTCAACTCGGGCAAGTGCGATAGCGCTGCCACCAAATCCGCCGCCCACCATGCGCGCACCTAAGGCGCCGGTTGAGAGCGCAGCATCCACTGCGAGATTTAATTCGGGGCATGAAACGGTGTAATCATCGCGCAGCGATCGGTGTGACTCATTGAGAAGTTGGCCAACGCGAGTAAAATCTGCTGCCTCAAGTGCTGCAACTGTATCCAAGACACGTTTCATCTCAGTGACGGCATGAAGTCCGCGGATGTAAATGGTGGCATCAAGGCTCTTACCCGCTTGTTCATAATCGGCAACGGAGATATCGCGAAGGGATGTAATTCCGAGTTCTGCCACTGCCTTCTCGCACGAAGCGCGTCGTTCGGCATATCCGCCATCCACTAAGGCATGGTGCGCCTGGGTGTCGATAATGAGGAGTTCAAGCCCGTGCGGGGCAATATCGAAGGGAATATTTCGGGTAGAGAGATCTCGACAATCCAAAAGTAAGGCCGAACCTTCATGGGCCATCAATGAAACAGATTGATCCATAATTCCGCACGGAACTCCGACGTAGAGATTTTCGGCTCGCTGGGTGAGTCGCGCCAAATCTTCTTTAGTTCGACCCAGATTGAAGAGCGCATTAAGCCCAGTTGCGATCGAGCATTCCAATGCTGCAGAGGATGAGAGACCAGCGCCAAGTGGAACTTTGCCATCGATGAGAATATCCATGCCGCGCGTGATACCAAGATCCTTCATCGCCCACACGACTCCAAGTGGGTATCGCGCCCAATCCTCACCGGTGAGTGGTGCCAACTTTTCTAACGCTGTCTTGTACGAAAGGCTTTTGCGCTGAACGGAAGCAACAGTGATGATCGAATCTTCGCGCTCGGTAATGGTGGCGGTCGTAACATTGGCGATGGCAAAAGGAAGTACAAAGCCATCGCTGTAATCGATATGTTCGCCGATTAGATTAACGCGGCCAGGTGCTTGGGCAACTACTTTTCGAATAGACATGGTTATTGGAAAGAATCCCAGGTATCGCGGACCATATCTTCAATATTTTGTGATGGCTTCCAGCCAAGAATCGACTCTGCCTTGGTGATATCGGCAATGAGAACTGCCGGATCTCCTGCACGTCGCTCTACAAACTCGGCCGGGACTTGCCTGCCCAGTACCTTTTCGGTGGCGGTGATGACTTCGCGCACAGAATATCCACCGCCGCTTCCTAAATTAATAATTTGATGTGATCCAGCCGTGGCTGCGCCGAGCGCCAGAATATGCGCTTCGATGAGATCCACAACGTGGATGTAATCTCGAATGCAGGTGCCATCTTGAGTCGGCCAATCGCTGCCAAATACTTTAAGGGGAGCGGTGTCACTTGCACGAAGAATATTAGGAATGAGGTGAGTCTCGGGATCATGACGTTCGGCCAACCAGCCAGAAGAACTTTTCAGCGCGCCAGCCACGTTGAAGTAGCGCAGGCTGATTGCTGCAATTTCATGAGCGATTGCTTCAGATGTCAGCATGTAATCGACTGCTAATTTGGAAGCGCCATATGGATTTGTGGGTTTGGTCTCTGAATTTTCGGTAATGGGAATCTCTTTTGGTTCACCATAAGTGGCAGCAGTCGAGGAGAAGACTATTTTCTTGATGCCGGCAGTACGCATCTCGTCTAATAAAATACGAGCGCCATTGACATTGGTATTCCAGTAAATCTCCGGCTTGGTCACTGATTCGCCGACGAGTGATTTGGCCGAGAAGTGGAGGACAGCCTCGACACCCTGCAGAGCCTTTGCCACGGTAGCGTTATCGAGAATCGAGCCATTGATGAAGGTGGCACGGGAATCGACGGCTTCGAGATGGCCGGTGGAGCAATCATCCAGAACTGTTACATCAAAGCCACGTTCGAGCAAGATTGCCGCCGCTGTGCCGCCAATGTAGCCAGCCCCACCCGTAACTAATACGCGCATCAGATCTTTACCTCTCGCAATTGTGCGGCAGATTGCTCTGGCTTCATATCCATAATGAAAGCGCCCATCGCAGATTCTGAGCCCGCTAGATATTTCAACTTTCCGGGCGCGCGGCGAATGGAGCAGATCTGCCAATGTAAGCGCAGAACATCGCGGCCCTCATCGACTGGGGCTTGATGCCAAGCTGCGATATATGCCATCGGAATTCCAAAGACGCCATCGAGGCGAGCAAGCACTTCCTTGGCAATTGCTGGGAATGCATCGGCCGCCTCGTCGGAGAGTTCTGCTAAATCTGCAACTCCATGAAGAGGGGCAACATGGATCTCAAAGGGGTAGCGAGCGGCGAAGGGGACATAAGCGATCCAGTGCTCGTTCTGCGCGATGATGCGGAGTTGATCCTCGAGTTCCCGGGCGATGACATCATCCAGAAGGACTCGACCATGTTGGGCTTTATGTGCACGAGCAACGGCCAACATCTTTTCGGTGCGCGGTGTTAAGTATGAGTATGCGTAAATTTGGCCATGGGCGTGATTGAGCGTAACGCCCACTTCTTCGCCACGATTTTCAAAGGGAAATACTTGTTTGATGTAGGGAAGTTGCGAGATTTCTCGGGTGCGATCGCGCCACGCTTCCATCACTATTCGAATTTGCGATTCAGGAAGTGCGCCAAATGAGGTCTCGTGATCATCGGTAAAGCAGATCACTTCACACTTTCCGGCAGCATCTACAAGCGGAGTATCTATGCCGTCGATTTCAGGCAGCTGCCAATCACTCGCTGGCGCTGCAAGCGAGGGCGAACGATTATCAAAGACAACGACCTGGTAATTGGTGTCGGCAATTTCGGAGAGCAATCCCGGCTTAGTGGGGCAGAGCGGACAGAGTTCTTTAGGGGGAAGAAAGATGCGACCTTGGCGGTGAGCTGCCATCGCGATCCAGTCACCAGTGAGGAGGTCGAGACGAAGTTCGCCGATACCGGGTCGCTCTTCATAGGGACGTTGATCGACGGCGCTGCGGTCTACCGTTCCAGCGTCGTAATACTTGATGGAGCGAGAATCGGCCATCTGACGATCGGAGCGAATAATTCCGCCCGATAGCGGGGTCTGCGAAAGAGTCACAGCCCTACCTTAGCGGAAGGGCTGTGCGAACTATCGGGTACTGCTCGGTTGCTAGATAGAGCTGATGAATAACTATTCAGTAACAAGGGTCCAGGACCAGGTATATGTACCTGGTTTGATGATGTAGGCCGGCAGAGTATCGGGGCCGCACGAGGCAGTTCCGAGTCCGCGGTGAGCAGCATCAATGGTGACCACGCTATGCCCTGATGGCTTGAGATCTACATCGTGGGTTGCGGCGGCAATATCAGCGGCGCGATGAGGTGTCACCGATACCTGACGAGGCTTATCCATGATGAACTTCAATCGATCACCCATCGAATTAAATAGTGCGAACCAACGCACCCCACTATGGCCGCCATTTTCTTGAGGTCGTACATATGGAGTGTATTGCTCGGAAACAGAACTGAGATATGTCGCCACAACTCCGAGGCGGCGATCTGGATAATTCTCATGTGGCCCAACGCCGAAATACTCGAATTGGTCGAGGCTGCCTGCGAGCTCAAGTGTGGTACCGACCCGAGCCACATCATCGAGAGTTGTAGGAAGAGTTGCCGTCTCGGTGACGCGAATTCCACCCATAACTTGTTCGACAACTTGGGTGTGCTTGACCGCAATTCCTGATCCCGTCACCCATTCGGATTTGATGGTAGTTCCGCGAGGAGTGCGAGTGACTTTGATCTTTTCGCGCTTGAGCGAATCAAGACCCCAGTTCTGCCACTTCGTTGCGGCATGACCAATTCGATCGTTATCAGTAGGCGCCCGGAAGAGTGTGAGCGCGGGCGCAACTTCACCATACGGCAACTGCAAGACACCTTGATCGGTGACTACTGCGGTGAGGTGAGAGGAGTTAATGGTCTTCGGTTTAGCAATAGCGAGGGAGGCGAGTGGGAATTGTGCCCACCCAATTTCGGTATTGGCTGAAGCCCACGGGGTAGGGGATTTGCGAACGACAGAGAAGCTAATGAAACGCTCGCCACTGGCCGTGGCCTTCTTCAAATGCTTGGATGAAATGAGAACCGAGGCAGTTGCTCGCGCCTTGATAGTTGGCGCCTTTACTTTGCCAAAGTCAACAAGTTCACCATTTGCTGTGATTTTCCAACGAAGTTCGTAATCTGAAGTATCGACGAAGAAGTTCTTGTTGAAAATTGAGAAGCGACCGCTGATTGCGCTCTTGCTCGTAATGGCGAGTGGAGAAGCAATTGCCTTCATCTCGTGCATTGCTGGCTTAGGGGTGCGATCTGGGAAGACCATGCCATCGCAACAGAAATTGCCATCATGCTTGGTTTCACCAAAGTCGCCACCGTAAGCGGAACGAACCTTGCCCTTGCCCAGATGCTGTTCGATGCCGTGATCCCAGAACTCCCAAATAAAGCCGCCTTGGAGGCCCGGAAGAGTATGAATGGCATCCCAATATTCTGCGAGGTTGCCGTTGGAGTTACCCATAGCGTGGGAGTACTCGCACATGATGAGTGGGCGATCGAGTTCCTTGGATTTGGCGTAGGAAGTGATCGCATGAATCGATGGGTACATGGGACAGACCACATCAGTAACGCTCTTACCTTTAAGCCAACCCTTTCGGATTGCGCCTTCATAATGAAGTGGGCGCGTTGGATCAAAGCTTCGAGCGTATGCGGCAGCGGCCTCGTGGTTATGTCCGTGGCCGGACTCGTTGCCAAGTGACCAAAGAATGACTGATGGATGGTGGATATCGCGCTGAATCATTCGAGCGACGCGATCTACCCAAGGTGTGAGATAGCGCTGATCATCGCAGAGTGAATCTTGGAAGGCGTGGGATTCAATATTTGCTTCACCCACGACATAGAAGCCGAGTTCATCGCAGAGATTAAGTAGCGCTGGATCGTTGGGGTAGTGCGATGTACGAACAGCGTTGAAGTTAAATTTCTTTAGCTCCAAGAGGTCGTTACGCATATCTTCGACTGAGAGAACTCGACCAGTCTTACGATTAAAGTCATGCCTGTTCATGCCATAGATAATCACTGGCTTGCCATTGACCAGGAGCTCATGACCTTGGATGCGGACATCGCGGAAGCCAATTTCCTGGTGGAATGTTTCGATGACTTTGCCCTCGAGATTCAAGAGCTTTATCTCTAGTTTATAGAGAGCAGGACTCTCGGCTGACCAAGGCTTGATATTAGGGAAAGTCGCTGTGAAATGAACATGGCCTGGAGCTGGTGGCTCCAATTCGCGCAGAACTTTGAGATCTGCAGTGGGAATCTTTCCGTTCCAGAATTCACCTTGAAAGAAAGCACTGCCAGCGCGCCGATGCTCTGGCGAGACTTCAGTGTGGTTGGGGCGCTCATTTGCGACCAACGCTTGGGAGAGCAGATTTGTACTCTTGCCGACGCCGACAACTGCGGCCTGCAAGGTATAACCAACAAAAGATTCGCCGCTTGAACTTGCTACATATGCTCGAATATCTAACGTACCTGTCTTGCCATCTGCAGCAAGGCCTGGGGTTGTGTAGAAACGTGAGATATGAATTTCTGGTGTTGCAAACAATTTGATAGATCGGGTAATTCCACCATGCCACCACTGATCTTGGTCTTCGATATATGTTGCATCTGACCACTTAACAACTTTAATTTCGGCCGTATTCTTGCCCGATTTTAAAAATGAAGTGATATCGAAATCTGCGGCAAGGCGAGAATCCTTAGCCATACCCACTTCGCGACCATTGATGGTGAGAATGGCGACAGATTCAAAACCGCCAATCTGAAGAACTATTCGCTTGCCGGTCCACTTGGCCGGGACGGTGAATTCGCGTCGATAAATACCTGTGGGATTAAGTTCAGGGACAAATGGCGGCAACTCGCCAAATGGCATCTGCACATTTGTGTAGATCGGCTTATCCCAAAAAACTTTAGATTCCGGTTGCATCGTCCAGAGGCCAGGAACGGGAATTTCCGACCAATTGCGGCCCGCTTTGTCGTTAGGGGAGCGAAGTAATTGAAAATCCCAGGTGCCATCGAGAGAAATACACTCCTCATGGCTGAGATTGAGCATCGGTTCGCGGTTGATCGAGGTGGTCTCGGGGCTATTCCAATATGTGGGAGCAGATGTCATGGTGCAACCCTATCGAGGGAAGGCGCATAGGTCACCACAAAATCCCCGTAGAAATATAGAGTTAACCCCATGATTCACCTCCAATCCAAGACCGCATCTGTCATCTTCGATACGAAGGACCAGCAACTTTCTATTGTTTATTGGGGTGCGGGTCTCGGTGATCTCGCTGTGACCGAGGACCTCTCTTTGGCCGCCACTACATCGGTTGCCAACGGCAACTTCGATACCCCGCTGGTTGCTGGAGTTCTACGCGAGCACTCACGAGGATTTTTGGGACATCCCACTATCTCTGGCCATCGCAACGGCCGCGCCTGGTCTACCAAATTTGATTTAGTCGACCATACGATCGCAGCAGATACTCTGATTGCTGAGCTCGAAGATAAGCATGCACAATTAAAATTGCAGCTCACCTATCACTTGAACGAATATGGCATTTTGCGTATCGCCGCAGCAATCACTAATGATGGCAGCGATGAATATTCGCTCAACGAATTTAATTATTGGCTCCCACTTCCCGATCGCGCAACACAAGTCATGGATTTCACTGGTCGATGGGCGCATGAACGCCAACCACAACGCCGTGATATTCCGTATGGACTCTCTGTGCGCGAGGGACGTGAGGGTCGCTCCGGATTTGATTTCACTATTGTGGAATTGGCAATGGGTCGAAATACTAATTTCCAAAGCGGTGAAGTCTGGGGCCTCTCAATGGCGTGGTCAGGTAATTCGCTCCACTTGGTAGAAAAATCTCCCAATGGCGATATATCCATAGGCGCTGGTGAACTCTTACTTCCCGGTGAAGTGGTTCTCTCTGCTGGCGAGCGACATGAAGTTCCACCTGCGGTAGCAAACTTCAGCGATCTCGGTATCGATGGTCTTTCACATAATTATTACTCGTGGATACGCTCACGTAAAATTCACCCCACCAATATTCGTCCACGTCCAGTCACACTTAATATGTGGGAAGCGGTCTACTTCGATCACAACGAAGCGGCAATTCGAGAGATGGTCGATGTTGCAGCAGAGATTGGCATCGAACGAGTTGTTCTCGACGATGGCTGGTTCCATGCTCGCCGCGATGATCGTAAGGGCCTCGGCGATTGGGTAATCGATCCAGCAGTCTGGCCCAATGGCCTTGCCCCGCTTATTGAATATATCAATGGCAAAGGTATTGAATTTGGCCTCTGGTTTGAAGGCGAAATGGTCAATCCAGATTCAGATCTCTATCGCGCTCATCCCGAATGGATTTTGCATGAAGGCGATCGCATTCCACCATTCTGGCGCCATCAACAAGTTTTGGACCTGACTCACCCGGGCGCTTTCGAACATGTCCTGGGCCAAGTTGATGCGGTCTTATCGGCAAACAACATCGCATACATTAAATGGGATCACAATCGCCCGCTGGTTGATGCTGGCCATTTAGGACAGGCTGCAGTACATAACCAGACACTTGCGATCTACCGCCTCTTCGACGAACTCAAAGCACGTCATCCCAAGTTAGAAATTGAGAGCTGTTCCTCTGGTGGCGCCCGCATTGATTTAGGAATGATCGAGCATGCTGATCGCTTCTGGACAAGTGATAACAACGATGCGCTTGAGCGTCAGACGATTCAACGCTGGACAGGAATCGCAATTCCGCCAGAAATGTTGGGTACGCATATTGGACCAACACATGGTCACCAAACCGGTCGTACAACCGAGCTTTCATTCCGCGCGCTCAATGCCTTCTTCGGTCATGCTGGAATTGAATGGAATATCACCGAAGCAAATGCGCACGAACGCAAAAACCTTGCTGCTTGGATTTCGCTCTACAAAGCAAAGCGTGGTCTTCTCCATTCTGGCAAAGCCATTCGCGTAGAGCATCCCGATCCCAACGCATTTGTTTATGGCGTTGTCGCGCAAGATAAGAGTGAGGCGATCTTTGCCTACGCCCAACACACCATGAATGCTTCAGCCTTTCCGGCCGCTGCGATTTTCCCTGGGTTAGACCCAGATTCGCTCTATCGCGTCAAAGCGCATACCGAAATCGGTAAACCGCATTACTTCCATGTGGCCAATACGCCGTGGGTAGAAAAAGCTGAAGGTATTGTGATGAGCGGAAAAGCGCTAGCAACCTTGGGGGTAAAACCTCCGATGGTCGCACCGCTTAATGGCATTCTAATTTCGCTTACGCGAATTTAATTCCTTACCTGACCTGCGCAGGAATCCACGGGCGCGGGCTTCTTAGTGGGCTTTACCGTCGGCTTGGGAGTCGGCAGGGTGGCTCCTTGCGCAATGGTGAATTGCAGCGGCGCCGAGCTAGGTGCGTGGGTGCCAGAATCATCGACAAAATTTATGAGGCCTAAATAGTTTGCCGCGGACAAGCCGGAAATTTTCAGAGTCCAGCGACCAGTTGCCGAGCGCACCGGATCCTGCTTGCCATTGGGGAGAAGTGAGTCCAAAGAGGTGAAATTGACGGTACCAGTGACAACAGGGGTACCGTCCGGACGAGTTACATCAACAACGATTGATGTGGTGCCATTCGTATCGCTCACAGTCGTGCTCACAATATTTATTGTGGTGGGTTCGTTGACAGGCAGCGCATCGAATGCCTCGGGTTGCCAAATACCTTTAGCCAAACTGAGAAAGCCGTTGGCATCTCCATTAAAGACGTTAAGGTCGACTCGGGCAGTCGGAACTCCATACTTGGCGCCAATTCCACAGGAGGTGTACTGCCAGATTTGATAGTTGGTAGTGCAATTTGATTTCGTCCAGGAGTGAGCAAAACAACCGACACTTCTGACGCCCGGTTGATTGCTTGATATCGCTGGGCTCTTTCCATACGCAGCGATCCAGAGCGGATACTGAGCGAGTGAAGCTGCGCGCACCATCGCGGTTTGAAGGAACTGCGGATAGGAATAGACAAATGGCTTGCGATCACTCTTTGCCGCAACCATATCTAGCCAAGTCTGGGCCCACAAAGTTACATATTTCTTGTTCATATACTTCTGGCAAACGCCACCACTTACTCGAACACAATTATTTTCCAGGTCGAGTGCAATCGGGAGATCAAGCGAGTTGTATCCACCTAGTGAACTCAACCGCCAAATCGCCTTTTGAGCCTGTGCCTGCGCATCGATCACGATCTTTTTGGTATCCGTCGTATCGGGCAGATAGGCGTAATAGTAGAAGCCGGTATACATACCTAGCGATTGAGCTAAAGCTCGGTCTTGTTTTACATATTTAAATGCGACGCTATCGGCTGGATCTTGTGAATCGGCACCTTTAA
>CAIXHZ010000069.1 GCA_903919375.1 uncultured Actinomycetes bacterium
AAATCCCAACAAGCCGACCGGCCCACTAGATATTGCAGCGCTTCGTCGTTTCTGGCCAGAGGTAATTGAAAATGTTAAGAAGCGTCGTCGCCTGACGTGGTCGCTGCTCTCGGCAAGTGCACAAGTTGTTGCGGTGGATGATAAGACCATCACTATTGCCATTGTGAATCCCGGTGCAAAGGAATCTTTCTTGCGCAGCGAATCTGATGTGATCCTGCGCGCAGCATTTGTTGATGTCACCGGACTTGATCGCAAAATTGAATGCATCGTTGATGAACATCTCAATACTCCGACAAACGCACGTACCGTTGAAGAGTCCAATGATAAAGATGAACTCACTGGTCATGCACTATTGATGCGCGAACTCGGCGCACAAGTCATCAGCGAATCCGGAAACGACTAACTATGTACGAAGGTGCGATACAAGATCTCATCGACGAACTCGGTCGCCTGCCTGGTATTGGACCCAAATCTGCCCAACGAATTGCCTTCCACATTATTCAATCCGAACGCGTCGATACCTCTCGCCTAGTTGAAGTCCTTCGCACTGTAAAAGAGCGGGTTAAGTTCTGCACCGAATGCGGCAACCTCTCGGAAGAAGATCTCTGCCGGATCTGTCGCGATCCTCGCCGTGATGGTTCGACTATCTGCGTTGTTGAGGAATCCAAAGATGTCATCGCTATCGAAAAGACTCGCGAATTTCGCGGCAAGTATCACGTCCTTGGTGGGGCAATCTCGCCCATCGATGGCATCGGCCCGGAACAACTCCGCATCCGCGAACTCTTGATGCGCCTGGGCGCCACCGAGATCCAAGAGATCATCATCGCCACTGACCCCAACCTCGAGGGCGAAGCTACTGCCACCTATTTGACCCGCCTCATTAAGCCAATGGGGGTCAAGATCAGCCGCCTTGCCTCGGGTCTTCCCGTTGGCGGAGACCTCGAATATGCCGACGAAGTCACGCTTGGTCGAGCATTTGAAGGACGTCGCACCGTCGAATAGCTCCACATCAGGTTTTGTCTCACTATATGGCTTGCTTGGCCATCTTATTATTTGAGATAAACCTTAATTTAACTTTCGCCAGACCCGCTATTGCGCAATATTTCTCCTATGGGTTTAATTGTTCAGAAGTACGGCGGCTCTTCCGTCGCTGACGCCGAAGGGCTTAAGCGAGTCGCCAACCGCATCGTGGCCACCAAAAAGGCTGGCCACCAGGTGGTTGTAGTCGTCTCTGCAATGGGCGACACCACCGATGAACTCATCGATCTTGCTAATCAAGTTTCACCTATGCCCCATGGCCGTGAACTCGATATGTTGCTTACCGCCGGCGAGCGAATCTCGATGGCACTTCTGGCAATGGCCATCGGCAACCTCGGCCACGAAGCCCAATCATTTACCGGATCTCAAGCTGGCGTCATTACCGATTCCAAACACGGCGCTGCTCGCATCATCGATGTAACTCCAGGCCGTATCCAAGAGGCGCTCAAGGAAGGTGCGATTGCAATCGTTGCCGGCTTCCAAGGCATTAGCCAAGATACAAAGGACATCACCACTCTTGGTCGCGGTGGTTCAGATACAACCGCAGTTGCACTCGCCGCAGCGCTCGAGGCAGATGTCTGCGAAATTTATACCGATGTCGATGGCGTCTTCACTGCAGACCCTCGCGTTGTTCCTTCGGCCCGTAAATTAAAAACTGTCACATATGAAGAGATGCTCGAACTCGCAGCATCTGGCGCAAAGGTACTGCACCTTCGTTGCGTGGAGTACGCGCGTCGCTTTGATCTACCTATTCACGTTCGATCATCATTTTCAAATAACGAAGGAACTTGGGTGGTCAAAGATCATCCGGAAGGCGGCGACATGGAACAAGCAATCATTGCGGGAATCGCACACGATAGAAGCGAGGCCAAGATTACGATTGTCGGAGTACCAGATCGCACTGGCACTGCCGCACATATCTTCCAAGCAATCGCGGATGCTCAAATCAACATCGACATGATTGTTCAAAATGTCTCTGCTGCTGCGACCGGACTTACCGATATCTCATTTACTCTTCCTAAAGCAGAAGGTTCTAAAGCAACCGAGATCCTAAACAAGATTAAGGGCGAAGTTGGTTTTGCCTCCCTGCAATACGATGATCAAATCGGAAAGCTCTCACTGGTCGGCGCTGGAATGCGTTCGCACCCAGGCATCACTGCGCAATTCTTTGCTTGCTTATCTGAAGCTGGCGTTAACATCGAGATGATTTCCACCTCTGAAATTCGGATCTCCATCATCTGCCGCGAATCCGATCTTGATAAGGGAGTTCGCGCCGCACACACGGCATTCGGTCTTGATGCCGAGCACCCAGAAGCAGTTGTTTACGGAGGTACTGGACGATGAGTAAGAAGCTTCCTTCACTCGCCGTTGTTGGTGCTACTGGCGCCGTCGGTACCGTCATGCTTGATATCTTGAGTAAGCGCCCAAATGTATATGGCGAGATTCGTCTTATTGCATCTGCTCGCTCGGCCGGCAAGAAGCTACTCTGCCGCGGCGAAGAGCTCACCGTCGTTGCACTCTCACCAGAGGCATTCGATGGAATAGATATCGCGATGTTTGATGTTCCGGATGAGATTTCCGAAGAGTGGGCACCGATCGCTGCAGCTCGTGGCGCAGTCGTCGTCGATAACTCGGGCGCTTTCCGCATGGATCCTGAAGTTCCACTCGTTGTGCCAGAGGTAAATCCTAAGGCGGCCAAGAAGCGTCCCAAGGGAATCATCTCCAATCCAAATTGCACGACGCTCTCGATGATTGTCGCGATGGGTGCGCTCAATAAGAAGTACAAGCTCAAGGAGCTGGTTGTCGCTTCTTACCAAGCTGCATCGGGTGCCGGTCAACAAGGTATCGATACATTGCGCGCGCAAATCTCTGCCGTTGCCGGAACTAACGCCGGCGATATCGCGGGGGATTCGCGGAAGATCATTTCTGACAATGGACCATTTCCTGCGCCACTCGCACTTAACGTTGTTCCCTGGGCGGGTTCGCTGAAAGAGAAGGGTTACTCATCTGAGGAGCTCAAAGTCCGCAATGAATCTCGCAAAATTCTGGATATGCCAGAACTCAAAGTCTCTGCTACTTGTGTTCGCGTTCCGGTTCTCACCACTCACTCACTTGCAGTCCACGCAACCTTTAAGAAGAAGGTCTCTCGCGAAGAAGCCCAAGACGTTCTTCGCGATGCAGCTGGTGTGAAGTTGCACGATGACCCAGAAAATTACATCTTCCCAACACCCGCCGATGTTGTAGGAACTGACCCAACCTGGGTTGGCCGCGTTCGTCGCAGCCTCGATGACAATCACTCATTGGATCTCTTCCTCTGTGGCGATAACTTGCGCAAAGGTGCAGCTCTAAATACTGCTCAGATCGCAGAACTCGTCGCAGAAGAATTCACTAAGTAATTTCACTGGGATGGAGATTGTTCTTCTCTCATATCCTGATGTGCTTACCCCGAATCTCGACTCCTTTCGAGCTGCTGCCAAAAAACTCGGTCATACACTTCTTGAAATAGCACCGCACGAGCTCTCCCTTATCGTGGGTCAAGAGCGATCGACCGTTCTCTATCAAGGTAAACCGTTAGCCCCTAGGGCAGTCATCCATCGCACGGTGGCGAAGTTTTCTCCCCTAATTAAGCCTATTTTGAAGGTTTGGCAGGCGGGAGGAACATATGTCCTCAATGAGCCAAGCGCCGCTTTATCCTCGCGAAGCAAGTTGGAATCTTCCTTAATTTTTCAACTCGCACAGCTGCCATTTCTTCAAACCCAGTTCTTCTATGGCAATTACGGAATCGAGCCCGATGAACCCGGTGAAGTAATCGTGAAACCGGTCTTTGGCGCCCAAGGCCGCGATATTCATTTCTTCAAAGATGCACAATCTGCGAAAGAATATTTTGATAAGCAAGAAGTGGTGGAAGAGAAGTTAATTGCCGAGCCCTTTCTTTCGCAAGCAGATCTTGGCCCCTATGTCATTGATTATCGCGCCTCTGTTGTGGGCGGAAAATGCGTTGCACTGATGACGCGAATTCCCGACGTGGGGACTCGAATTGCAAATCTTGCACAAGGTGGAACTGGAAGTTCGCTGCCGCTCTCGCATCCGGCAGCTCGCATGGCAGAGCGCGCACTTGCCGCATTCGAATTAGATTATGCCGGCGTCGATATGCTCGGACTTGGCGATGACCTTTACCTATCTGAAGTTGATGCTTGGGCGGGCTTTGCTGGAATCGAGAAAGTGACCGGGGTCTGCGTCTCAGAGGCAATCCTTAACTTTGTTGTGAGCAAAACTAAGTGAAGATTGGTATCGGCCTTAATGAGTGGGCACAAACTCTGCCAGCTGCGCTAGCAATTGCGTGTAAAGACCTTGGTATCAACTATCAAATCATCGATTTCAGCAATTTCTCTAAAGTTGATGTAACTCATTTGGCTCCCGCTCTTCTCTATCTCAAACCAAAAGCATTTGCTCTGTATAAAGAGTTAGAAGCTAAAGGCGTG
>CAIXHZ010000070.1 GCA_903919375.1 uncultured Actinomycetes bacterium
CGCGGTATGGATATCACTTTTGTAACCACTGCTAAGAACGATGAAGAGGGTCGCGAGTTGCTCAAGCAACTTGGATTCCCCTTCAAGGAAGCATAAGAGGAGGCGAGAAATGGCAAAGACATCACTCAAGGTTCGCGCAGCTCGCAAGCCTAAGTTCAAAGTTCGCGGCTACACACGCTGCCAGCGTTGTGGTCGTCCACACTCTGTCTATCAGAAGTTCGGCATCTGCCGTATCTGCTTCCGCGAGATGGCTCACCGTGGCGAACTACCTGGCATCACAAAGGCTTCCTGGTAATCGTCAACCGACGTTTTCCACTTATCACAAACTAACTACGTGACAGGTCCAGAAACTCTTCTGGAAACCGGCTCGAGAAAGGCCAAAGGCCAAGAATGACAATGACAGATCCGATCGCAGACATGCTTGCACGTCTGCGCAACGCGAACTCTGCCTACCATGACACGGTTTCCATGCCGTCGTCATCGGTCAAGGTTCGTATTGCAGAAATCCTCAAGCAAGAGGGTTACATCGCTGGGTTCAAGGTTGAGAACAATGCAACCGGATTCGGCAAGACACTCACCATCGATTTGAAGTTCGGCGCAGATCGCCAACGTTCAATCGCTGGACTACGTCGTGTCTCTAAGCCAGGACTTCGCGTTTACGCAAAGTCAACTGCGCTTCCTAAGGTTTTAGGTGGCCTCGGCGTCGCCATCATCTCTACCTCTTCTGGTCTCTTGACCGATAAGGCAGCTAACAAGCAAGGTGTAGGCGGAGAAGTTCTCGCCTACGTATGGTGATGTAAATGTCACGTATTGGTAGAAGCCCCATCGCGATTCCTGCGGGAGTCGAAATCACTATTGCTGGTCAGAACGTTGCTGTGAAGGGACCTAAGGGTTCACTCTCACTTGATCTTCGCTCACCAATCTCTGTAACGAAGGAAGCTGAGCAGATTCTTGTCACACGACCAGATGATTCTCGCGAAGCTCGTTCACTCCACGGCCTCTCACGCACCCTCGTTGCTAACCTCATCGAAGGCGTCGTTAACGGTTACCAGAAGTCGATCACCATCGTTGGTGTCGGTTATCGCGTAGCTGAAAAGGGCAAGGATCTTGAATTCCAGCTCGGATATAGCCACAACATTCTCTTCCCAGCCCCAGAAGGAATCACCTTCAAGGTTGAGTCGCAAACTCGCTTCCACGTTCAGGGAATCGATAAGCAGCTCGTAGGCGAGACTGTTGCAAAGATCCAGAAGCTTCGTAAGTCCGACCCATATAAGGGCAAGGGACTTCACTTAGATGGACAACGTATCCGTCGTAAGCAAGGAAAGACAGGTAAGAAGTAATGGCTATCGGTGTAAAGGTCTCTAAGGGCTCCTCACAGAAGGCACGCGCCCGTCGCCACTTCCGTGTTCGCAAGAAGGTCGTCGGTACTACCGCTCGTCCACGTCTTGTCGTCTCACGTTCTACTCGTCACCTCTTCGTCCAGATTGTTGATGATTCCATCGGTCAGACTTTGGTTTCAGCAAGCACCATGGAAGATGCACTCCGCAAGGATGCTTCTAGCGATAAGAGCGCAAAGGCTCGCATCGTTGGTAAGGCAATTGCTGAGCGTGCGACTGCAAAAGGAATTTCTACCGTGGTCTTCGACCGCGCAGGAAATAAGTACACCGGCCGTATCGCAGCACTTGCTGATGCAGCTCGCGAGAGTGGATTGGACTTCTAATGGCAACTACTCCTAATACTTCAACTAACGCACCACGTGACGGTAAGGGCGGCAATGACCGTCGTGAACGTCGCGGTCGCGATGGAGCTCCTGAAAAAGAGAAGTCTCCATACACAGAACGCGTTGTCTTCATTAACCGCGTATCGAAGGTTGTAAAGGGTGGACGTCGTTTCTCCTTCACAGCACTCGTAGTCGTTGGTGACGAAAAGGGCAGCGTCGGTATTGGTTACGGCAAGGCTAAGGAAGTTCCACAAGCTATTGCTAAGGCAGTCGAAGAGGCGAAGAAGTCATTCTTCAAAGTTCCTCTCATCGGCGGCACCATTCCTCACCCAGTACAAGGCGAGAAGGCAGCAGGAGTTGTACTCCTTCGCCCAGCATCACCTGGTACCGGAGTTATCGCTGGTGGTCCAGTTCGTGCCGTACTTGAGTGCGCAGGAATTACTGATGTTCTGACCAAGTCTCTTGGTTCAAACAATCCCATCAACATGGTCCACGCAACAGCTGCAGCGCTTCGTTCACTCGAATCACCTGCTGCCATCGCTGCACGCCGCGGACGTCCACTAGAAGATGTCGCACCAGCAGCAATTGTTCGTGCACTAGCAGCATCGGTAGGTAGCAACTAATGCCACGTCTCAAAGTTACCCAACTTCGTTCAAAGGTCGGAGCTCGTCCTGAGCATCGCGACACTTTGCGATCACTCGGTTTAAAGCGAATCGGTGATGTTGTAGTTAAGGAAGATCGTCCCGAGATTCGCGGAATGGTCGTCGCTGTTCGTCACATGATCAAGGTAGAGGAGGTCGAATAAGAATGGTTCTTAAAGTCCATCATCTTCGTCCAGCTCCAGGAGCAAAGAAAGCCCGTACCCGTAAGGGCCGCGGTGAAGCATCAAAGGGTAAGACTGCAGGTCGTGGCGGCAAGGGAACACGTGCTCGTAACGTAGTTCGTGCCGGCTTCGAAGGTGGTCAGCTCCCTCTCGTTATGCGTCTTCCTAAGCTTCGCGGTTTCAAGAACCCAGAGCGTGTGGAGTATCAGCCAGTGAACGTATCAACAATCAATGCTCTCTATCCCAAAGGTGGCACTGTCACCGTTGCGGATTTGATTGCAAAGGGCGCTGTTCGTGATGGCTACCCAGTCAAGGTCCTAGGAAATGGCGAAATTTCTGTAAAGGTTACCGTCGAGGCTCATGGCTTCTCCTCATCAGCATCTGAGAAGATTGCTGCTGCAGGCGGTTCTGTAAAGAAGATCTAGTTTCAGGCCCTCGCACACAAGTTCGACATTAAGGTAAGAGCCCCTGTGGTTCCGATAGAAGGAGAAGAAATTGCTACAAGCATTTGGTAAGGCATTTAAGACGCCAGATCTTCGTCGCAAGATTTTCTTCACTATGGCAATCATGGGGCTCTTCCGTTTTGGCTCAATCGTTCCAACACCGGGCGTCTCCTATGCAAACGTCCAGACCTGTCTCAAGCAGGCAAATAATGGCGGCCTCTTTGGTCTCGTCAATCTCTTCTCTGGTGGAGCGCTTCTTCACCTCTCTGTATTTGCGCTCGGCATCATGCCTTACATCACCAGCTCAATTATTATTCAACTTCTCACCGTTGTTATTCCTCGCTTCGAAACATTGAAGAACGAGGGTGCATCCGGAAGCGCCAAGCTCACCCAGTACACCCGTTACCTCACCGTTGGTCTGGCAATCTTGCAGTCCACTGGTTTGATTGCAGTAGCGCGTACACCTGGTCGTCTCTTTAGCGGTTGTTCACTTGCCATCGTTCCTGATGCATCATGGGCACGTATTCTCACCATGGTCGCGGTCATGACTGCTGGTACTTCGGTAATCATGTGGCTCGGTGAATTGATCACAGATCGTGGCGTCGGAAACGGAATGTCGATCTTGATCTTCACATCGATCGCTGCTGGTTTCCCGACTCAGCTCTGGTCCATTAAGTTGCAGAAGGGCTTGTTCGCCTTCCTCTTCGTTCTTGCTGTTGGAATTCTTGTTATCGCAGCAGTTGTCTTCGTGGAGCAGGCTCAACGCCGCATCCCCGTTCAGTACGCAACTCGCCAAGTGGGACGTCAGTCTTATGGCGGTACAAGCACCTACATTCCGATCAAGGTTAACCAATCAGGTGTTATCCCAGTTATCTTTGCATCATCTCTTCTCTACATCCCATCTTTGATCGTGAACTTCTCCGGAAGTACTGCAAAGTGGGCAGTCTGGGTTCAGCAGAACCTTGTTAAGGGCGATCACCCTATTTACATCATCGCTTACGCAACTTTGATTATCTTCTTCACCTACTTCTATGTCGCAATTACCTTCAACCCCGATGAGGTTGCAGAGAATATGCGTCAATACGGTGGATTTATCCCTGGTATTCGTGCCGGACGTCCAACCGCTGAATATCTTCAGTATGTGCTCTCACGCATTACAGCGCCAGGCGCGCTCTATCTTGCATTTGTCGCGATCATCCCGATTATTGCTTTGATTATGTTCAACGCCAGCCAGAACTTCCCATTCGGTGGAACTGCGATCTTGATCGTCGTCGGCGTGGGTCTTGATACCGCAAAGCAGATCGAGTCACAGCTTCAGCAGCGTTCCTACGAGGGATTCCTGCGCTAATGCGCCTGGTCCTGGTAGGTCCACCAGGAGCTGGTAAGGGAACTCAAGCAGTCTTCCTCGCCGCTCATTACTCCATTCCACATATCTCTACTGGCGATATTTTCCGCGCCAATATCAAAAATGAGACGGAACTCGGCAAGCTGGCGAAGTCATATACCGATGCGGGAAATCTTGTTCCAGATTCAGTGACCAATGAGATGGTGCGCGATCGCCTGACTTGGGATGATGCCCAAAACGGATTTTTGCTCGATGGCTTCCCACGCAATGTGGCACAGGCCGAGTACCTTCGAGCGATCTTGGCTGAGAAGTCGACTCCACTCGATGCTGCCCTTGAGTTCTCGCTGGAAAATTCCGAAATCATCCGTCGCCTCACTGGGCGTCGCACCTGCCGTGGTTGCGGATCTTCATTCCACATTGAATTTGAAAAGCCTGCCGTAGATACCATCTGCGATAAATGTGGCGGCGAGCTCTATCAGCGCCCCGATGATTCTGAAGAAGTTATCGCTAATCGTTTATCTGTTTACGCTGATCAAACAGCACCGATTATTTCCTTCTACCGCAATGAAGGTCTACTTATTACTATTCCAGCGCTCGGGGAAGTCTCCGAGATCTCTACTCGCGCGATCGCTGCGCTCTCTGCGGCCGTTAACTAACACTCACCGCTCATGGCAATTCAGCTTAAATCACTCGACCAACTCAAGAAGATGCGTCGTGCGGGTTTGGTCGTGGGGGAGTTGCTCATTGAAATGCGCGAGGCAGTGAAGCCAGGTGTAACGACAAATGACCTTAATCGAATTGCGATTGACGGACTTAAGGCGCGAAAAGCGAAATCAAATTTCTTGAATTACCACGGCTATCCTGCCGTCATCTGCGCCTCTCCTAACGAAGTGATCGTTCATGGAATCCCAAGCGATCTTCCATTAGTTGATGGCGACATTCTTTCGATCGACTTTGGTGCGATTATTGAAGGCTGGCACGGAGACTCTGCAATTACTGTTGGGGTTGGAAGCATCTCATCTGAGGATCAGAAGCTGATGGATGTATGCGAAGAATCGATGTGGCGCGGAATCGCGGCGGCAAAAATCGGGGGACACCTCACGGATATTTCATTTGCGATTGAGGATTACACCAATGCGCAGGGCAAGTATGGAATCTTGCGTGAATACGGTGGCCACGGCATCGGCACTGAGATGCATCAAGAGCCGCATGTTTTGAACTTTGGTCCCGCAGGTCGCGGTCCTGAGTTAGAGGTAGGAATGGCGCTAGCCATTGAACCGATGATCACTCGCGGAACTCATGGCACTCACGTCTTAGATGATGAGTGGACCGTAGTTTCCGATGACAACTCTCGTGGCGCCCACTTCGAGCAGAGCTTCGCATTCTTGCCCGATGGCAAGCCCTTTGTTCTCACCTCACTCGATGGCGGCAAGGCAGAACTCGGTCGGTTGGGTGTGGAGATCTCTGATCTTCTTCAATAATTAGCGGTTACCGCTACGGGCATTAACGGTGACTAAAGTCTCTTTAGTTTGAGCCGTCAGAGTGTTATTTGAAGGTAAAAACTGAGCCGATAGGGTAATAGTTCCGTGTTGTGAGGGCTTCCAGTTGCATGTTGCCGTGGTTGTGGCCGCGGTCTGGTAATAGAACTGCATGGTCGGCATTCGCACACCAGTGGTCACCGTCTCGGCGCCGCTGCTTGAACACGTCTCAGAGCCGGCGTACGCCACCGAGCAGGTGGTATTTGCGCCATTGACCAGAGTTGCGTCATAACCATTTCCCGAGAGGTCCTTCCAGAGCGTGCCCGATCCGGGGTAGGAGGCGGGATTTTTGGTGTCGTAGCGAAAGAGCAGGCCACGGGAGGTGATGGCGGCGCTCGCCGAGGGGGCGGTGATGACGGCAATGAGGGGTAGGGCGAGGCTGGCCAAGGCCACCACCGCCACTTTTCTCACGCTCGCCATCATCAGCACGGGCCTAGTTTACGGGTGAAATTTTTATGAAAATAGGGCTATTTTCGGCCGGCCAGGGGTATAAGGAGCCGATTTCTCCTTTTGGCGCCTGCGCCTTAGACTCATCCTCTGCCCAGAGATGGTCGGAAGTCCCGTTAACGCATAATGACAGATAAGTAGGTATCGCTTGGCCAAGAAAGATGGAGCCATTGAAATTGAAGGCACCGTTGCTGAAGCGCTTCCTAACGCCATGTTCCGCGTGACGTTAACAAATGGACACGTTGTACTTGCACATATCAGCGGCAAGATGCGTCAGAACTATATTCGCATCCTTCCTGAAGACCGTGTGATTGTAGAACTGAGTCCATATGACCTCACACGAGGTCGCATTACCTATCGTTACAAGTAAAAGGAGTAAGTCGTGAAGGTTAAGCCAAGCGTTAAGAAGATCTGCGATAAGTGCAAAGTCATTCGTCGTAACGGTCGCGTCATGGTCATCTGCGACAACCTCCGTCACAAACAACGTCAGGGATAAGTAGCTCCACCATAGATTCTTCTGGGCGAAAGCTCGGAAGTAAAAATAAATAAAGAACGCGTGATACGACTTAGTTAATCGCTACGTAAGTGAAAACTTAGGTGGTGAGAACTAAGACCCTTGGACCGAAAGGCTGAGGCTCACTATTTATATAGGTGACTATACGAATAGTTGGGATGTATCGCGGAGGACCTTTCGGATTATAGAAATAGGTATAGAGATGGCACGTCTTGTTGGTGTCGATCTTCCTCGCGAAAAGCGGGTAGAGATCGCGCTTACTTACATTTTCGGTATGGGCCTCACCCGCTCGCACGAAACACTCGCTGCGACCGGTATCAGTCCTGATACTCGAGTTAAAGATCTTCAAGAGCCAGAATTGGCACAGCTTCGTGAATACATCGAAGCAAATTACAAAATCGAAGGTGACCTTCGCCGTGAGATTGCTGGAGATATTCGCCGCAAGGTTGAGATCCAGTCCTACCAAGGTATTCGCCACCGCAAGGGTCTTCCTGTACGTGGTCAGCGCACACATACAAATGCGCGTAC
>CAIXHZ010000071.1 GCA_903919375.1 uncultured Actinomycetes bacterium
CGCCTTGCCATGCGTGCGGATATCTTCGATAGTGCAGTCCCACTCGGTATAGCCCAGACCAAAGCCGAATGGATACATCGGTGTTACGCCCTTGGCTGCCCAGGCTCGGTAGCCAATGCCATTGACTTCGTCGTAAATCAACTTGCCATCGATGGGTGTGGTGTCACGGATAGGAAGATCTTTCTCATCTGCAGCCCATGTGGTCGGAAGGCGTCCGCCGGGTTCGGCGACACCGAAAATCATTTCGGCAATCGCATTACCCATTTGTTGCCCAGGGAAATAAGGCATCAAGATCGCATCGACTTCGTTGCGCCATGGGAGAAGCACAGGCGAACCTGCATTTATAACAACGATGGTCTTCTTGGCAACCTGCGCGACGGCACTGACTAATTCATCATGGCCTTCAGGCAGGCTGAGGTTTTTGCGATCAAAGCCTTCACTCTCAATAAAGGATGTGGTGCCAACAAAGACGATGGCGACATCGGATTGCTTGGCAGCTTCCACGGCAATTGCACGTTCATCCGCCAATGATTTCATCGGTGCTTTAAATCCTGGATAGAAGACTGCAAAAGGTAGGCGATCGATACGTGTGCGGATCTCGTATTTAATTTCAATCGTCTTGCCCGCCGTTAGTTCAATATCAAACTTACTTTCAACGGGATTGAAGATGGCATCGCCTGGGTCATTGGTAACGCCCTGGTTATTGAACTCCAGCTTTACTTGGTCATCGATCCAAATACTGCCCTCATTATTTGCATTAAGCCCAAATTGATATCTGCCACTGAGGGCTGGTGTGAATTTCATGCGAGCGGTAATGGTGGGGCTTAATGGAAGCCATGGGCGATCCATAAAGAGAAGTTGGCTAGCAAAGCGCTCTTCCTCTTCCAAAACTTCGCCATCTTGGCTGGTGATGGTGACATGGAATCCAGGATTACCAGTAACAGGATTAATTGTGTTCTCTCGCGTGAAAGGTGACAACCGATTATCAGCCTCTACTCCCTGAACGTAGGTAACTTTTGCGGCGCCATTGATCGCCTGAATTCCCGCAAGTGGAGTAATCACTTCGGTGGGCATAACAGTGGCGCTACCGCCACCTTGTTCGCGGCCTTGCAATCCGTGTCCGCCGATAACTGCAATATTTAAACCTGGATTGAGTGGCAAAGTTTCGTTCTCATTCTTAAGGAGAACGGAGCCGGCGATAGCTGCTTTGATGGCAAAGGAATCAGTCTCGGCCTTAGGAAGCGCTTTTAGTCGAACCGGCTCTGGACCAAGTGCGCCAACCCGCTCTGCTAAACCAAGTAAACGAAGCACCTTGGCGTCGATGGCAGCTTCCGAAACTTTCCCTTGCTTGACTGCATCGAGAAGTCCTTCGCGCCATGGGCTGCCGGGGCGACCTGGCATCTCGAGATCGTTGGATGCATTTCCCGCCTCCACTGAGGTGCGCACTGCGCCCCAGTCCGAAACAACAACTCCGTCATAGCCCCATTCACCCTTAAGGGGTTCATCGAGAAGTGGGCTCTCGGTCATAGTGTGGCCATTGACTGAGTTATACGAAGACATCACCATCCACGGATTAGCTTCGCGAATAGCAATTTCAAAAGGGCGAAGATAAATCTCGCGCAGCACCTTCTCGCTCGCAATAACATCGTAGGTAAAGCGTTCGAATTCAGAGTCGTTAGCAACGTAATGCTTTAAGCAGGCACCAACACCATGGTCTTGGATGCTTTGCGTAAATGCTGCCGCAAGTTTTCCACTGAGATAAGGATCTTCCGAGAAATATTCAAAGTGACGTCCACCTAGTGGTGAGCGGTGAAGATTGATTGCAGGTCCAAGAACGACATCGACGCCTTTGCTGCCTGCTTCGTGGGCCATGACCCGACCAATGGCGCGCACAAGCGCCACATCCCAGGTCGATGCGATCGAGGTGGCCGATGGCAGTGACAGTGAGTTGTAGCGTTCATCCCACTTGGGGCCGCGAACGCCAGAGGGGCCATCGGAGACCATCATCGAACGTAGTCCTATGGATGGGAGTGCTGTTATCTGCCAGGAATTAGCTCCGGAAACCAGACTGATCTTCTCCTCTAAAGTGAGCTTGGCAAGGAGTTCTTGGATCATAGAGATGCCTCATTTAACTGTGCGACTTCGGCTGGCGTAAGTGTGATGACCTGCATTATTTCCTTGAGCTGTTCAACGGTGCGGGCGCTAGCAATAGGGGTAGAGACGGCAGAGTTCGCCCGTAGCCAAGCAAGTGAGACTGCTGAAATTGAGGAGTTATGGTTCTTGGCAATCAGATCAAGGATCTCAATAACTTTCCAACCCTTCTCGCTTTGATAATCAACAATGCCGCCTGCGCGAATTGAATCGACGCTAACACCGGGACGATATTTTCCAGTGAGAAAACCTCGGGCAAGTCCATAAAACGGTAGCGTCGAAATTCCGAGCTGTGCCACGGCCGCTGCCTGCTCGGATTCAAAAGGATTGCGCTCCATTAAATTGTATTGATCTTGCAAGACGACATATTGCGCAAAATTATTCGCCTTCGAAACTTGGGAGGCCTCAAGTAAACGCGCTGCTGTGTGCTGGGACGCACCGATATAACGAACTTTGCCAGCTGCGATGGCCGCGGTGTGTGCGCCTAATGTCTCCTCGAGTGAAACTGCCTGATCATCGTGGTGGCTGTAATAGAGATCGACATGGGTGGTCTGCAGGCGAGTGAGTGATTCATCAAGTGCCGCTTTGATATTTGCCGCAGCTAATCCAGGACGCTTGGAGAGCTTGGCCACTTTTGTTGCAATCACTAATTGGTCGCGATTGCCCCGTGCCTTCATCCAGTGACCAATGATGGTCTCGGACTCGCCCCCGACATTGCCTTCCTTCCATTCGGAATAGACATCGGCGGTATCGATAAAATTGCCACCGGCTGCGACATAGGCATCTAAGACTGCAAAGGATTCTTCTTGATTGGCGCTCCAACCAAAGACATTTCCGCCGAGGCAAAGTGGGTGGACGCGCAGGTCAGTTTTTGGAAGTGTGATCACTTCGCAACTATAACTTGGAGTACTCCAGGAGAGAATGGATCGATGTGCCCTTTACTCTGGGCTTTCCGAGTGGTTCGCCGCGTTCGACTTCGCGGAGATTAATCCGCTCCCAAGCGGTCTGATCGATCACTAGGTGAGTCGATGGCAAGAGTTCGGTGAGATCACCGGTCCGCTTCGGGCTCTTCAAATCCTCGACCAGCAACTTAATGACATCAGCTGCATCGCTCTTATTGGTGCCGATGACTCCCGAGGGGCCACGCTTGGCCCAGCCCACGACATAGATATTGCTACCGGCAACTCGGCCATCAATGTTGGCAATCTTGCCGCGCTCGAGTTTTACGCCATCGATTGGAAGTGGTTCATAACCGATTGCGGTGATAACAAGTCCACACTTGAAGGAGTAAGTCTCACCGGTATCGACAACTTTGCCATCGACCATCTCGTTGATATTAAAGACGATCTCCTCGACTTTGTCTTTACCTTTGATTTCATGTGGAGTTGAGAGGAATTTAAATTCGAGTGAACGCTCTTGCCCGGACTTGGGATGCTCGGCAATTAATCGCATCGCTTCTAAATTGGAGGCGAGGTGCTTTTCGAGCTCGCCAAATTCTGCGCCAGCGATCGCGCGCGTATGTGCCGCCTCGATCATCGCTCCATCGAAGTGAACATCGGTGTGTTCTAACTTGGGAAGTTCGCGAAGTTCGGGGCTGGTGAAGGCGGCGTTCTCTGGACCGCGGCGGCCAACAATGTAAACCTTGCGAATATTGCTGGCCCGAAGCGCCGCCATCGCAATTTCAGAGGTATCGGTGGGATCGAGTTCAGATGGATCAAGTGCCAACATGCGGGCGCAATCCATTGCGACATTTCCGGCGCCGATTACGGCAGCGGTATCGCAAGAAAGATCGACTTCAAACTTTTCGAAATCAGGATGGGCGTTATACCAAGGGACAAATTCAGCGGCAGGGATGGAATTCTTGAGCGCTTCACCTGGAATGCCGAGGCGCTTACCTACTGATGAACCGGTCGCCATGATGACTGCGTCATAGCGCATGGTGAGATCTTCCAGTGAAATATCTTTTCCAAGTTCGACATTACCAAAGAGGCGAAATCCCTCGATAGCCGCAACTTTCTCAAAGACCTTTGCCACGGTCTTAATTTTTGGGTGATCAGGAGCAACGCCACTACGCACCAATCCCCAAGGGGTGGGCAGGCGTTCGATCATGTCGATCGAGAAGGTGAG
>CAIXHZ010000072.1 GCA_903919375.1 uncultured Actinomycetes bacterium
AACCCTGGCTTCCACTTGGCCTTTGATCTCGACAATATGTTGTTGGTTGCCGAGTCCACTGCAAAGTCAGCGATCATCCGTGAAGAATCTCGTGGCGGTCACACCCGCGATGACTTCCCTGGCATGAACGCCGATTGGCGTCAGAAGAACAACATCTCCAGTTTCGATGGCTCACAAGTCAATATTCGTCAGCAGGAACTGCCAGCATTGCCAAAGGAACTCTTCGATCTCTTTGATGTTCACGAACTCGAGAAGTACATGACTTCGGCAGAAATTGCGAAAGGCGGTTCCAACTAATGGCGCGCAAAGTAAATCTTCGCATCTGGCGCGGTAACTCCGCTGATGGCGCACTTCAGAACGTCACTGTCGATGCCAACGAGGGCGAAGTTGTTCTCGATGTCATTCACCGCGTTCAAGCAGAGCAGATGAACGACCTAGCCGTTCGCTGGAACTGCAAAGCCGGTAAGTGCGGATCTTGTTCGATGGAAATTAACGGTAAGCCTCGTCTTGCGTGCATGACTCAGATGGGTCAATTTGCAGATGATGAGACTGTCACCATTACTCCGCTTCGCGCCTTCCCAGTGATCAAGGACTTGGTCACCGATGTCTCCTTCAACTACAAGAAGGCGATGGAGATTCCGGCACTTGCAATGCCAGAAGGCATGAAGCCGGGAGAACCTCGGATGCAGCAGATCGATGTGGAGCGCTCACAAGAGTTCCGTAAATGCATCGAATGTTTCTTGTGCCAAGATACCTGCCACGTTATTCGTGACCACGAAGAGAACAAGTCATCCTTTGCTGGACCTCGCTTCTTTATTCGTATCGCCGAACTCGATATGCACCCATTGGATATGTTGCGCAATCGCAAGAAGTCGGCTCAAGAAGAGCATGGCCTCGGCATGTGTAACATCACCAAGTGCTGTACCGAAGTCTGCCCTGAACATATTCGCATCACCGATAATGCGATCATTCCAATGAAGGAGCGCGTCGTTGACGTGAAATACGATCCACTTCGCTGGCTTGGCTCCAAGATCAGCAAGCGCCCAGGGCTCTAAAAGCAGATACGCATTCTCAAACCCCCGTTTACTATTAAGTAAGCGGGGGTTTCGCGTACCCTTGCCATATGAAACTCGTACTTCGCTGGTTGGTTCTCGCTTTTGCAGTCTGGGCCGCAACTGCCTTAATCCCCGGCATCAAAGTCATTGGCGGGGCGAAAGATTATCTGTGGGTAGCGATTCTGATTTCACTGGTCAATATGACCATCGGTTCGCTCTTGAAGCTGCTTACTCTGCCGGCAGTCATTTTGAGTCTAGGAATCTTTGTTCTCATCATTAATGCAGCGATGCTTGAATTGGTGAGTCGTTGGTCATCGCACTTTGATGTGAAGAACTTCGGTTCGGCGGTACTGGGGTCATTGGTGATCTCGATCGTCTCTGGCATCGTTAATCTCACCTTGGGTAAAGGGCGCATTGCCTCCAACCAAAAGAGCCTCAACTGACCAGTACGCGCAAACACGAAGCCCAAGTAATTGCCATCGTCTCCTTCGGTGGAATTGTTGGGTCGCTCTCGCGTTGGCTGATTTCACTTGGAATAGTTGACCACGGTTTTCCCTGGGCCACGCTGTTAGTTAATTACCTCGGCTCGGTTATTTTGATGGCGCTCTTGTTATATGTGAAGCACCATAAATCCCCCAAATGGTGGTGGCGTCCGGCGCTAGGCGCAGGCTTTTGCGGGGGATTTACGACCTTTTCCGCCTTTGCGCTGAAGGTCGATCAATATATTTCGCATAATAATTTTGCATCAGCCATGGAATACACCTTGGCATCAATCATCGGTACTTATATTTTGATCTTTGCCACCAATGAGTTTTATAAAGTTCGGATACTCAAGTGAGAGCGCTCTTCGTTGCGCTGGGCGCTGGCGTCGGCGCGCCATCGCGCTATCTGCTAGATAAATATATTAAACGCATTCATCGTTCGCTCTTACCGATCGAAACTCTTGCGATCAATACCATCGGCTCGTTTGTATTGGGCCTGATGATCAATAGCCACGGCAACTCGTTGCTGGTGATTGGTACTGGCTTTGCTGGCGCCTTCACTACCTGGTCCACATTTGCGGTGGAGACGCATCATCTCATCGAAGATGGCCACCATCGCAAAGCTGCGATCTATTTATCGTTAACCTTGGTCTTAGGTGTTGCTGCTGCCGCAGTCGGAGTGCGCACCGTTAGTTAGCGAGCGAGATTAGACATCCAAACTTCGATCTCATCGGGATGGCTAGGCAGGTCTTTAGAGAGAACTCGGCAGCCAGTTTCGGTGACCAAGACATCATCTTCAATGCGAATACCAATTCCTCGGAATTCCGCTGGGAAGAGTTCGTCATCTGGATGGATATAAAGTCCGGGCTCAACTGTGAGAACCATGCCAGGGGCCAAGATGCCGTCGGCATATTGATCTTTTCGAGCTTGGGCGCAGTCGTGAACGTCCATGCCCAACATGTGGCTAACGCCATGAACAGTCCAACGGCGATGTAAGCCGCTTTCGGGTTGCATCGATTCTTCGGCGCTCACAGGTAGCACGCCTAAATCTTCTAAACCTTTGGCGAGAACTTCTTGGCAGGCGCGGTTGATATCTTTAAATTTCGCACCGGGCTTTACCGCTGCAAAGCCAGCGCGCTGAGCTTCGTAGACCAACATATATAACTGGCGTTGGGTCTCAGTGAATTTTCCATTCACTGGCAAGGTGCGAGTGATATCTGCGGTGTAGAGCGATTCCATTTCGGCGCCAGCATCGATCAAGATCAGATCACCGGGTTTCACATCGCCGTCATTGCGAATCCAGTGCAGCACGCAGGCATGTGAACCGGCGGCGACAATAGAGTCATAACCAAGTTCATTGCCTTCAAGACGGGCGCGACCAAAGAATGCAGCTTCAATGATTCGCTCACCGCGGCTGGTGGCAGTGGCGGCAGGAAAGACGCGGACCATATCGGCAAAGCCGCGATTGGTGGTATCAACCGCTTTCTGCAGCTCGGCGATTTCAAATGTATCTTTAATAAGCCGCGCTTCAGAGAGATAGACCGCTAACTCTTCATCGCGCTTCTTGCGCTCTTTGATCTCTTTATCAACGAGTTCATCTTGCCCGCGCAAGATATAGGTATCGCCGTCGTAATCCAAAAATTCTTTCAGGGTGTCGATATGGCGAACAGTTATGCCGTAACGAGTTTGCGTCTCTTCCACTGTCATGCGGCGCCCTACCCAGAATTCGCCGTGACGTGCGTTGAGGAAGAATTCATCGCTCTCTCGTGAGCTACGTGGGTGAACAAAGAGAAGTGCTTCATGGGAGTCGCCACGAGGATCGAGAACTAATACTGAATCAGGAAGGGCGTCGGTGGCAGTAATGCCAGTGAGCCAGGAATATGCAGAGTGGGCGCGGAAGCGATAGTCGGTGTCATTCGAGCGAACTTTGAATCCGCCAGCAGGAATAATCAGACGAACACCAGGAAATTTCTTTGAAAGCGCTTCGCGGCGTTGCTTAGTAAAGGGCGCAGATTCGATGGCAGTAATACCCTCGAGAGGTGATGGCAGCCAGCCAGTCTTCATAAAATCGGTCCAGCCCGAGGGTGGTGTGGCATCGTGGGCGCGCGTAGTCTCCTTGGAAGTCATGGGGAAAGCCTAGCCCTGCGCTTTGAGTTGTGGTGCCTTAGGCTTATCCGATGATGAAGCTGCCCCCACTGGTCGAAGCGAGCAATCCGCTTACGACCGAAGAAGCGGCACGCTATCTGCGCCAAACTGTTATTCCGGAGATCGGCGCCCTTGGTCAAGCCCGCATTCGTAACGCCAAAGTTCTCTCCATTGGTGCTGGGGGTTTGGGATCTCCAGTCCTTTTGTATTTGGCAGCAGCTGGCGTCGGAACGCTCGGCATTATTGATTTCGACCGAGTTGATCTCTCTAACTTGCAGCGCCAAATCATTCATGGCGAGGGCGATGTGGGAAGGCTTAAGACCGAGAGCGCTCGCGATGCAATTGCGGCAATCAACTCATCGGTTCACGTCATTGAACATAATGTGGCGATCACGCGCGAGAATGCGATGGAGATTATTGCGGGATATGACATCGTGATTGATGCCACCGATAACTTTGCTACTCGGTATCTCATCAACGATGCCTGCGTGTTACTCAGCAAGCCATGTATCTGGGGTTCAATCTTCCGATTTGATGGCCAAGCATCTGTGTTCTGGTCCGAGCACGGCCCCTGCTATCGCTGCTTACATCCGCAGCCACCAGCAAAAGAGTTGGCACCCAATTGCACAGTGGGTGGAGTCTTCGGCGTTCTGTGTGCGACGATCGGATCGCTTCAAGTTACCGAGGCGATCAAACTCATCACCGGCGTTGGCCAACCCATGATCGGTGCTATTACTGTTTATGACGCACTCTCCTCAACATTCGATAGAGTGCCACTTAATAAAGATCCCCAGTGCCCGATCTGCAGTTCCAATCCGAGCCAACGGGAATTGCTGGATGATTACGAAGCCTTCTGTTCTGTTTCGCTATTTGATGTAGGAAGTGACGATATGGTCAATGAGATAACTGTTGATGATCTCCGCGCCTTGCAGAACTCAGGCACGGCGATTGATCTCATCGATGTCCGCGAAGAGAATGAATGGGCCGAAGGATTTATCCCCGGCGCCAGGTTGATTCCGCAAGGCGAATTCTTTAGTGGCGCTGCGCTTTCGGAAGTTTCGAAAGACTCTGACATTGTTCTCTACTGTCGCTCCGGTCGTCGTTCGATGGATGTGGCGAAAGTCTTGGTATCAGCTGGTTATCCGAAGGTAGTCAACGTCATTGGCGGGATTCTCGCCTGGAATGAGAGCGGTATTTAAATGTATGACATCTCCTTAAGCGTTGGTGCCTGCGTGCGCTCAAATACTCGCGCCGATATCGTCTGGTTGATCTCACCCGATCCTCGTAAAGAAGTAAATGCTCCTACCTTTCTCGCTCTCACTCCCGGTGGCGGAAAGATAGGCGATCTCTTCGGTGGCGCATTTGATAGTCACTTCTATGATGTTGCAACCAAGAAACTAGCTGTGGGTCGAATTCTCGACATCACCGTCTCGCCACTCGAATCTGCGCTCTCCGGACTAGAAATCGGAACAACGTTGAAGTTTGGAATTGCACCTGCCTCACTCTTTGAAGCCGATCTATGGCCAGCGCTTAACGAACGCCAGTCGATTGCGATTGTCTCCAAGATTTCTGGTGATGAAATTGTTTCGACCGAACTCTTTACGGATGCAACAATTTTGGCTGCAGAAAAAGATGTCTCCGAGCTCTTTGCCTCAGGTGCGATCGAGTCGACCGATCTCGGTGAAAAGATCATCACTATCTATCGTCCAGTCATTCAATTTATTATCTCCGGCCAAGGTCCCATCGCTGAAGCAATCGCCGCTGGCGCACGTCGGTTGGGCTGGAAAGCGGAGATAACAAATGGGAACGATATCTTCGCGGGCTTTACTGCCCGGCTTTCACCTATGGATGCGATCTTGGTCATGGGCCACGAGGTAGAAATTTCTGGCCGTGCTCTGGC
>CAIXHZ010000073.1 GCA_903919375.1 uncultured Actinomycetes bacterium
AATGACAAGCTGATTGGTCGAGGGATCGGTGTAGACCTCCACGCAAACCTTTTGAGCACAGTCACTAGCAGCGCTCGCTGGCGGGCTGGGGAAAATCGCCTCATCGATAAGCGCTATGGTGATGAGTGCTATGGTGATGAACGTTATGGAGAATAATGTTTTGGAGATTAATGGATTGGCGGTAAAAAGGCGCTTCATGAAAGAAAATGTAGGGCTGGCAGCTCTTCCACGAATTCGCTGACCTTTCAACTGTGCATAACCTAGCGATCCATGCCACGCTAGCGGCATGAGCGCGCGCGATGGAGATGGCTGGGTGGAATGTACCTGCGGGGGCAAACACTGGGGTCGCTATGGCGCGGCCGGCCTTCTACTCGTCAGAGATCAGAAAATATTGCTCCAACATCGGGCGCCGTGGGTTCACAATGGCGATACCTGGGGCGTACCTGGTGGGGCCAGAGATTCACACGAGTCGGTGCGCGAGGCGGCTCTTCGTGAAGCTATCGAAGAACTTGGAATTGAAGGTGATTTAGTCGAGCCTCTTGAAGATTTCTTTGATGATCACGGAGTGTGGTCGTACACAACGGTGATCGCGCGAGCGAAGGCAGAATTAGTAGCACATGAACAAAATGATGAGTCGCTCCAAATCGAGTGGATCGCCTTTAACGATGTCACCAGTAAAAACCTTCATCCCAGCTTTGCTCACACTTGGCCACAAGTAAAAACGATAGTCGAGCGGTTATTTAGCTGACGACTCCGCTTCGGAGTAGATCTCGTGGAGACGTTTTAACGAATCTTTGATGATCTTGCCATCGCTAGTGCGCCAAAATGGCGGCATCGAGTTGAGCAAGATTGATCCATAGCGCTTGGTAACGATTCGAGAATCCAGAATTGCCACAACGCCGCGATCATCGATAGAGCGAATCAGGCGGCCCGTTCCCTGTGCAAGCAGGAGCGCTGCCCGTGGCAAAGAGACTTGCATGAAACCACTTCCGCCCGCTTCATCAGCTTCGGCCGAGCGCGCAGCCATCACTGGCTCATCAGGGCGTGGGAATGGAATGCGATCGATAGCAACCAGTGTGCAGGCAGGGCCAGGTACATCGATACCTTGCCAGAGGCTGATTGTGCCAAGCAGCACGGATGTTGGTGATGCCGCGAAGCGATCGACAAGTGCTCCGACTGAGTCACCGCGCTTTTGGGTGATGATCGGAATTTCAAGTTCAGCTAAAACTTTTCGCAGGTGTTCATCGGCCATCTCTACTCCACGCCAAGAGGAGAAGAGCGCAAGTGTGCGACCGCCCGCCGCTTCAATGAGTTCACCGAGCTCAACTAAAGCTTCTTTACTTGGGCCATCGCGGCCGGGTTCCGGAAGATCCTTCGGCAGGTAGAGCATTCCTTGATTTGCGAAATCAAAGGGCGAACCAACATCGAGCATCTGGACATTTGCAGGATCGATCTCGCCTTTCTCAAATTCTTCCTCGCCTTGATCGACAACAAACCCGATGGATTTTGCAATCGCATCGAAACTCTTGCCAATGGTGAGTGTTGCAGAGGTGGCAATAACAGGGGTATCGCCTAAGAGATTGTCGCGCAGAACGCTGGAGACGGTCAGTGGCGCAAGATATAGAGTGGAAAAATTTGGTTCAAACCACATGACTTGATGGGCTTTGGGTTTAAGCATCTTGGTTGCGATCTGATTGATCTCGTTATTGGCACCTTTCACACGGGCGCGCTCAGCCATGGAATCTGGATTGATAACATCAGAATCGGCCTGGATGAGGGCGAGCATGGCGCTAGTTGCCTCTTTGACCTTGCGAATCGGCGCTTCGAGTGCAGCCGGCAATTCCGGTAACCGCCCGGCCTTGGTGGGATTGGTGCGAACATCAGATGCGAAATCTTCCATAGCTTCTGCGAATGAATCAGCTGCCTTTTCCAGTGCGATCGCAGCTTTGCCGGGCATATGTTTTGCGGCCATCTTCGCTGCGCGAGCAACTCGGCCAGCCGTTAATTCTTCGGTAACAGCTTGGGTAGTGCGATCCATAAACTCATGCGCCTCATCGAGGATGACAGCATCGCGCTCAGGCAGGATGGGATGCGAATCCACAATCTCAATGGCCAGAAGCGTGTGATTGGTGACGACGATATCTGCGCTCTGCGCTTTGGCCTTCGCATTGGCCGCGAAACAATCAGCACCAAAGGCGCATTCATCTTTTCCAATACATTCTCGCCCCGAAGTGGAGTTGGCATACCAGACTCGACGGTCAACATCGGGTGCATCGTCGCGATCCCCGCTCACACCAGGCGTTTTAGCCCATGCGCGAAGTCGTTTCGCATCTTTTTCAAGTGAGCCTATATCCATTAAGACTTCGTTATCGGGATCTGCGCCGCCGGCATTCATCTTTTGCAGGCAGACATAGTTGCCTACACCTTTATAAACAGCAAAAGTTACATCTCGCTTCAATTCTTTTTCGAGCGCCACTTTGATCTTCGGAAGATCACGCTCCACTAATTGGCGCTGAAGCGCGAGTGTTGCTGTAGCAACGAGAACTTTCTTGCCATGCACAATTGCTGGAACTAGGTAGGCAAGAGATTTTCCAGTTCCTGTTCCAGCCTGCACCAATAGATGATGGCGATCAGAGAGGGCATTAGCGAC
>CAIXHZ010000074.1 GCA_903919375.1 uncultured Actinomycetes bacterium
TGACATGAAGGGTAAGGCCGCACACAGCTCCAGTTGCGCCTTTAAGAACATCAATAGCAAGAGCATTTTCAATAACTTCGATGCCGGGGTCTTCATTCACTGCCGCAAGAAGTGCGCGAGATACTTCGGCGCCAGTTGCATCCCCCCCCGCATGCAAAATTCGGTTTCGAAGGTGACCGCCTTCGCGAGTCAGTGCAATCTCGCCCGTCTCGGAGGTATCAAAGACCGCGCCTCGGGCAATCAATTTTCTGACTGCTTCTGGACCTTCAGTGACAAGGACATCGACTGCCTGCAAATCACAGAGTCCGGCGCCTGCGATCAATGTGTCTTTCTTATGCTGGTCTGGCGTATCACCAGGTCCAAGTGCTGCCGCAATTCCGCCCTGCGCCCACTTGGTAGATCCCTCATCAATCTTTGCTTTTGTCACGAGTAATACCGAATGTCCGCCAGCTCGAATTGTTAGCGCCGTCGTTAACCCCGCAACGCCAGAACCAACAACAATAACGTCGGCCTTGACCGTCCAGCCAGGCGCACCGGCAAGGAGTTTCATCGGCATACCGCCATATTGTCGATCAACCGTACGCCGCCGATCCAGCCAGCAATTAATGCGCGCGGGAGATTGGTTTCATCGGTTGCTAATTCAAAAGTCTCTTCATCAATTATTTCCGCGTAATCGAGCGCAAAGCTCTCTTCTTGTGCCAAGACTTTCTGAATTTTTGCTCGAGCTTTCGTAACGCTCTTTTCCCGAGCACCTTCAGTAAGAGCTGCAGAAATAATTGTGGCGGCAGAGCGGCCATCGAAATCGAGTCGAACATTCCGAGAAGACATCGCCAAACCATCTGGCTCGCGAATAATGGGCGCGTTAATAATCTGAATAGGCAGTTCGAACTCTTTCACCATTCGCTTAATAAGAAAGAGTTGTTGAAAATCCTTCTCGCCAAAAACTGCAATCTCCGGATTGGTCAGATCAAAGAGTCTCTTCACAACGGTAAGCACACCATCGAAATGGCCGAATCTATGGACGCCTTCAAACTTATTTCCTAATTCGCCAGCCGGAATTATCTGTGGATCAGCGGGATAGATCTCTTCAACTTCGGGAGACCAGACAAAAGTTGCGCCGGCACTCTCTGCTTTTGCGATATCGCCCGCCAAATCGCGTGGATATTTCGCTAAATCTTCGGGGTTCTCGAATTGAAGTGGATTTACGAAAATACTGACGAGCACGTTGGTGGATTTAGTACGAGCTAATTCGATTAGCGATTGATGGCCAGCATGAAGCGCGCCCATAGTTGGCACAAAGGCCAAGGGGTGTTTTAACGCTAGATCCATGCTCCAGTCCTTTCCGGTACCGGGCTCAACGATGTAAGGGTGAGGCTACTCGGGCTACTCCAATTCTGACAAAAGTGAAGAAATAGGCCCATGGCCTGGTAGAACTGCATCAGGCTCAATCTCAGACCACGGCTCTAAAACAAAGCGGCGTTGATAGGCCAGTGGGTGCGGAAGCGCTAACTCAGCGGTCTTAATAACCAAATCTCCCGCCGCAATGAGATCGATATCGATAATACGTGCGCCCCACTTCTCAGCACGGGTTCGACCAAGTTCGGTTTCAATACGTAGCGCATGGTGGAGCAATTCGAGCGGTGTTATCTCACTCTCACAGATTGCTACCGCATTGAGATAATTCGGCTGGGCAGGGCCCCCGACAGGATCGGTCTCCAGCAATGAAGATAGATGAGTTACTTCTACAACTTTATTTAACTCTTCGATCGCGCGATCTATATGAGATTCACGATCCCCCAAATTTGAACCGAGCGCTAGAACAACTTTCATCGCGATCGAGTGAGTGTGACTGCAAGATCAGTAAAAGTAACGCCAAGATCAGCCTCGGGTTTATGGACTGTTATCTCTACACTCTTAATGAGAGAGTATTTTTCCACAATGCCACTCGCGATTCGAGACGCGAGAGTTTCGATCAAATCATACGAGCCACTAGTAATTTCAGTTTCGATATATCGAGCTACTTCGGAGTAATCCACGGTCAGCGCTAAATCATCGCTCTCGGCCGCTGGCGCTAAATCCAGGTTTAATACTGCATCAACCATAAAGAGTTGGCCAACTCGCTTCTCTTCTGGGAAAACGCCATGGAAACCTTTGGCGGTTACGCCTTCAATTCGGATCTGATCACTCATCGCTTGAGCTCCTCAACGACGGCGATTGCATCCCGATGCGGACGAACCGAGTGAGTTCGAACTCCCCAAACTCCCTGGCGAGCAAGTTCAGTGGTCAGCGCCACTGTGGCGAAATCACGTTCATCGGTATCAGGGCGCTCTAATAATTCTCCTAAGAATCGTTTGCGTGAAGCACCTACGAGCAGAGGGAATCCAAGTAGCGCCAATCGATCGAGATTGCGAAGTAACTCCCAAATGTGTTCGGCCGTCTTAGCAAATCCAATTCCTGGATCGAGAATAATTTGCTCAGCGCTTACGCCAACTTTCAGGAGCGCCTCGACGCGTTCTTCGAGTTCTAATTTCACTTCCCGAACAACATCTTTATATACCGCGAGATCTTGCATTTCCTTAGAGTGTCCCCGCCAATGCATTGCAATATATTGAATGGTGGGATTTGCTGCGATGAGCGCTGCCATATCTTTATCTGCCAAGCCGCCGCTCACATCGTTAACGTATGTTGCGCCAGCTGCGATGGCTGCGCGAGCCGTAGAAGCCCGCATTGTGTCGATACTGACAACTGCACCAAGTTCAACTAATTCGGTAATGATCGGAACCACCCGATCAATCTCTTCACTTTCGGTGATTCGCTCAGCTCCTGGACGAGTGGATTCGCCACCAACATCGATGATATCCACACCTTCGGCGATCATTTCGCGAGAACGATTGAGTGCATCGCTATATTCAAAGTGACGACCACCATCGGCGAATGAATCCGGCGTGAGATTGAGAATACCCATCACCAACGTGCGATCAGTACTCATGAAAGAATCAAACTCATCGCTTCTGCTCTAGTTGCGGGATCGCGGAGATAACCACGAACAGCACTTGTTGTTGTCCGAGCCTGGCTCTTCTTAACGCCTCGCATCGACATGCACATATGTTCGCAATCGATCACAACAATGACACCCGCTGGCTTTAATACTTCTACTAAGGCATCAGCAACTTGCGAAGTAAGGCGCTCTTGCACTTGTGGTCGCTTGGCATAGAGATCCACTAACCGGGCAAGTTTCGAGATCCCTGTGATACGACCATCTTCGCCTGGGATATAGCCAATATGGGCCACGCCATGGAAAGGCGTTAAATGGTGCTCGCAATGAGAGAAGAGTTCGATGTCGCGAACAATAACGAGCTCTGAGTGGCCGATATCGAAAGTAGTACTAAGTACTTCTTCTGGAGATTGCCAAAGGCCAGCAAAGTTCTCTTTAAATGCTCGAGCTACCCGCGCAGGTGTATCGCGCAAGCCATCTCGATCTGGATCCTCGCCAATCGATAGAAGCAATTCACGAACGGCCTTTTCGGCACGCACTTGATCGAAATCAGTGCGAGCACGACCGTCGTGTGGTCCCATCGAAACTGGCGAGATATCGCTCATTTATGACTCGGTGGTCTTCTTAGGTGCGCGCTTGGCAACTTTTTTCGCCACTGGCTTTGCAGCAGCAACTTCTTCTACTTCTGCTGCCACCGATGTTGTAGGAGCTGCTGGCGAAAGCGCAACTGGTGGCAACGCGCTTGGCAAGCGGGTGGCTGATCCAGTCCAAGCTGGACGGTTTTCGTTTCGCTTGATGCCTTGGAAAATCTCTGCGATTTCGTCCTTTAAAAGCGTCTCTCGTTCTAACAGTTCGACAACAAGACGATCGAGAATTTCGCGATTGGTGACCAAGATATCAAAGGCTTCTTGATGAGCATTGGCAATGAAGTTATGGATCTCTTCATCCACGATTCCAGCAACCTCTTCTGAGTAATCGCGTTGATGGCCATAGGTTCGTCCAAGGAACGGCTCTGAATCTGATGACCCTAACTTGATTGCGCCAATACGTTCGGTCATTCCATATTGCGTAACCATGGCACGAGCAAGGTTAGTTGCCTTCTCGATATCGTTTGAAGCGCCGGTAGTTGGGTCGTGGAAGATCAATTCTTCGGCAGCGCGGCCACCAAGAGAGTAAGCCAACTGATCGAGCATCTGATTGCGGGTAGTTGCATAGCGATCTTCATCAGGCAAAATCATGGTGTAGCCCAGTGCACGACCACGCGGCATGATGGTGATCTTATGTACCGGGTCAGTGTGCGGAAGCGCAGCTGCAACAAGTGCGTGGCCGCCTTCGTGATAAGCAGTGATACGGCGCTCTTCTTCAGTCATTAAGCGAGTGGTCCGTTGTGGGCCAGCCATGACGCGATCGATCGCCTCATCAAGTGCGGCAGTGGTAATTACTTTGGCGTTCTCGCGTGCGGTGAGAAGCGCTGCTTCATTAAGTACATTGGCTAGATCGGCGCCGGTAAAGCCAGGTGTGCGCTTAGCAAAATCATTGAGCTCAACAGATTTAGCGAGTGGCTTATTTTTTGCATGTACTTCAAGAATCGCGAGGCGACCTTTGAGATCTGGACGATCGACCGGGATCTGGCGATCGAAGCGACCTGGGCGAAGTAAGGCGGGATCTAAAACATCGGGGCGGTTAGTGGCAGCAATCAAAATGACTTCGCCATTTCCCTCAAAGCCATCCATCTCAACGAGAAGCTGATTAAGGGTCTGCTCACGTTCATCGTGGCCACCACCCATGCCGGCGCCACGTTGACGGCCAACTGCATCGATCTCATCAATGAAAATAATTGCGGGTGCATGAGCCTTGGCTTGTGCAAAGAGATCGCGAACTCGGGAAGCACCAACGCCTACAAACATCTCCACGAATTCTGAACCAGAGATCGAGTAGAACGGAGTCTTCGCTTCGCCTGCTACTGCGCGAGCAAGGAGTGTCTTACCTGTTCCGGGCGGGCCATAGAGAAGTACACCCTTAGGGATTTTGGCGCCAATGGCTTGATACTTCTTAGGATCCGAGAGGAAATCTTTAATTTCACGGAGTTCGGCAACGGCTTCATCAGCGCCCGCCACATCGGCAAAGGTCGTTGATGGCGCTTGGTGGTCCTGGAGTTTGGCTTTGGATTTACCAAAATTAAATACTTTCTTTCCGCCTTGGGCGTTGCCCATGAAGAGAAGAAGTAAGAAACCAAAGAGCAGGAATGGCCCAAAGGTATAGAGGATCGTGGCTAGCGCTGATTGAGTCGGAACTTTTACATCCCAGGCCTTAGGTGGTGGATTACTCGCTAGCGCTGCAACGATCGATGGTTCTTGACCGGTGACATATGAGGCTTCAAGTTTGCTCGAACCCTTAACAAAATCACCGCTCTTGAGAATAATTTGAATTTTCTGATCTTTATCAATGAGCAAGGCAGAATCGACCTTACCTTGCGCAATTTCATCGAGAATGATGGAGGTGTCTACTTTGGCAAAGCTCTGTCCGCTTCCGGAGATGCGACCGAAAATACTGACGATGACAAGTGCCAATACGATCCAAAAGAGTGGACCGCGCATCGCTTTACGCAGATTGATCTTAGGTAACTTCATTTGAGGTGCCTTGCTCTTTGGCTTCGCCTTATCCTTTTTAGGTGCAGGAGCCGGAGTCTTCTTCGCTGTTGCCATGAATTGATGACCTTTTCTTACTTCTTAGGAGTACATGTGCTTTGCGAGCACGCCGATGAAATCTAAGTTGCGATATTTCTCGTCGAAGTCCAAGCCGTAACCGACGACAAATTCGGTAGGGATATCAAAGCCGACATACTTCACATTAACTTCAACTTTGGCGGCTTCAGGTTTGCGGAGCATCGTCAAAATTTCTACGCTCTTTGCGCCACGTGATTCGAGATTTGATTTGAGCCAAGCAAGTGTCAAGCCAGTATCAACAATATCTTCGATGATCAGAACTTCGCGGCCGGTGATATCGCGATCAAGATCTTTAAGAATACGAACAACGCCACTTGATTTTGTTCCGGAGCCATACGATGAAACAGCCATCCAATCCATTTCAACATGGCGTTGGAGTGAGCGAGCAAAATCTGCCATCGTCATGACTGCGCCCTTGAGAACACCGATCAACAAAAGGTCGCGTCCTTCATAATCCTTTTCAACAGTACGAGCGATTTCGGCCAGGCGTGCACGGATCTCTGCTTCAGTAACAATGACGCGCTCGATATCGCTTCCGGTAGTTGCTAGGTCCACGGTGCTCCTTAGGTCTGGTCTAATCAGGCTGGGCTAAGAGCGAAAGTCTGCCCGAAATTCGGGCGACCTTCACACCACCCGGGAGGGAGCTAGGCCCCTGCCCCTTCCAACCTGTGACCAAGGCCTCGATAGGGGCGAGATGTTCGGCCGAAATGCTCCCTAATGGGGCTCCCTGAGCGTAAATCGCTAGGCGAATGACTCGGGCACGGATCGCCGCTGGCACGCCAGCCAAGAGCTCAATATCGATACTTGCGGGGTCAATCTGGCCAAAGATCTCATTGGCCCATTGGTCCAGGGCCTCGGAATCTTCGCGCAGGATCTTGGCTGATCGGCCCAGGGCTTGGACGATACCTGGGCCAAGATCGCGCTCCATTATCGGCAAAATATTTTCGCGCACCCGCACGCGAGTAAAGCGCTGATCAGAATTGTGCGGATCACGCCAGACCTTTAGGCCAGCTTCGACACAAGCCGACTCCGTAGTTGCGCGAGTGATGGCAATCATCGGGCGAAGGTAGATTCCATTTTCTGACGGCATACCCGATAACGATTTAGTTCCGGAGCCGCGCGCGATTCCGAGTAAGACGCTCTCTGCTTGATCATTGAGAGTATGTCCGAGCAGAAAAAATTTTGGTTGGTAGGTCTCAATTGCCTGATCAAAAGCTCGATAGCGCGCTCTGCGAGCCGAAGCTTCTAGGCCGTCTCGCATCTCTACCTGGGCGCGAATAGAGAAGATATCGAAAAAACCAATTCGCTTAAGTTCGGCTACCACGTGTGAAGCGGTGAGATCAGATCCTTCTTGCAATCCGTGATCGACAACAACGGGAATTATATCTACCGACAAGTTTGCTGATTCCAAAAGTGCGCAGTACACAAGTGCTAACGAATCAGCACCACCAGAACACCCAACAAGGATCCGATCCCCTGGCTGGGTGCGATCGAAAACCGAGCGGAGCGAAGTTCGAATTTCGAGAATCGCTGGATTAAAAATTTTAGACTCTTCCGCCTGATGGCATCAAACCTTTTACGCTGTAGATGCTGGTATGAAGCAAACCGGTGTTCTTACCATTTGCTTCCCACATCATTCCATCGCCACCATAAATAGTGATGTGGTGAATATTTTGAACTGTGCCATCGTAAGAATAAAAGAGTAGGTCGCCCGGAATCAATTGGCTCAGTGGTACGCGCTTGGTGTCGACAAAGTAGAGCGCAGCATTAAGGCGAGACCATGCTGGATATCCCAAACCAGCTGCTTTATAAGCGGCATAAACCAGACCAGAACAATCGAACGCACTTGGACCTTGCGCTCCCCACACATAGGGCTTGCGTGCTTGAACTTGCTTGATTGCGTAGGCAACGGCTGCGGCGCGAATTGCATCAGTTGATCGAATGGAATTGCGACCGGTGAAACCGCGATCCGGCCAGACTTTAGATTGACCTGGAGTTTGCGCAGCAATGGCGGAGTTTGCTTCTTCAAGAATCGCCAGCTGTCGTTGCTGTTCAAGGGTAAGTCGAATGCTGTGCGCTTTCGCTAGTTCTTGCGAAAGTTTATTTTGAATTGCCTTGAGACGATCAACCTCTTTTTGTTGGGCAGCTTTTGCATCATCGGCAATTTTTTTCGTTGCTGCAACTTTATCGGTTGCAGCTTGTTGTACTGCCTTAGTCCGATCTGCTTCTAGTTTTGCCGCGCGCGCCGCTGCCTCAGCCGCCTGATAACGAGCGAGCGTTACGGAGTCGCCTTTACCTAAATTATTAAGCGTAGAGAGTCGATCGACAAGATCTTGTGGTCCTTGGGCGTTCAGTACTGAGTTGAGATCGCCGAAGCCGGATCCCATTTTGTACGCATTCGCTGCCATCTTTCCAATAGTGGTATTTGCAGCCGATACAGCTGCTGCTGTCTGCTGGGCATGGAGAGCAGCTGCGTTTGCCTGTGAAGTTGCGATCGCCAAAGCTTTCTGGGCCGCTACATACTTTGCAGTCGCGGCATTGGCGACTGCGATAAGTTGATTGAGTGTCTGAGTTGCTTGATTGAGCTTCTGTTGCGCTGCGTTGGCTGCTGCCGCTTTTGCCGCCTCTTCCGCTTTAGCGGCATCGATTTGAGCTTGGGTTGGCTTTGGAGTTTTAGCGAAGGCACTGGGGGAAGTGAAGGTTGCTGCGAGTGAGACCACTGCTACCAATGCCACTGCAGGCAGAAGCCGCGGCTTATGGATGCTCAATTTCATAGGGATTCTCACTATCACTTGCCCGGGGAAGGGAATACCTAAGGATAAAGCGTGAGCGTGTGAAATCGATCGAACTCAAGGCTTTCTCAGCCTACGAGTCGGGATTTAAAGTCAATTAATTCGCAACATCCCTGCGCTTAAAGAGCGTAGCGACGATTGCTCCCGCAACGAGCACGTAAAGCAGTGAGATGGTGATCGAATGGAGATAGCTGATTCCGATCGTTCCGCCTTCGGCGATATTGGAGATGTTCTGACCAGGCAACCATTTGGAACTTTCAGGAAGGGATGCGCCAAGAATTGTCTCCAGGATAAGCATCCAAATAACGCCGACAGAGATCGCCGAGATCGGGGAGCGCAATAGCAGGCCCAAGATCATTCCCACCATGCCATACAAAATGGTGGCGAGCAGAATATTGAAGGTGGTCTGCAGAAGCAGATGGCCGCCGTGACCCCAGGCAGCAGTGTCGACCTTTGCATGGCCCGCCAATAAATAAGAGATTGCGATGCTGATCGCGCCAGCGAAGATCACAAGTATGAGTGCGAAAATTTTCATGGCGATTAATTTGCCGAGCAAGATCTTCATTCGCGATGGCTGGCGCACTAATAGATTTCGAAGTGTGCCATAGGTGTACTCCTGCGCTGTCTGCGATGCAAAGATGCAGAGCGCGACGATGCCGAGGAAGAAGGAGACTAATTTAAAACCATAGACCAGACCTGTTACTTGGCTGAGTTCGTGTGGTGTGATGGTCTCACCGCGCCTGGTGTTACTGCCAGAGCCGGCGCGAAGAAAGACGAGCGAGGTAAAGAGGCCGGTCAAGGCCGTGACCGTCGCCAGGGTGGAGAGAACCAGCGTAGGACGGCGTAATTTACGGGATTCAGCGAGGACGACGCGGATCATTCGTTATCTCCAGTCAATTCAAAGAAGGTCTCTTCTAGTGTCGGGCGAACTGCATTGATAGCAGAGAGAGTTATACCCGCTTCGAAGGCGAGTCGATTGAGTACCGGGCTCCACTCGGGCGGCGCACTCACAGATAGATTGCCATCTTCGACCATTACTTTGTAACCATTTTTTTCAGCGATCTCTACCAACCGAGGAAGATCAATTGCATATTCCGGAGTTGCCATGATCATCGGCGTTTGCTTGGAGAGGAGTGCATCGGTACGGCCAGCGTAGAGAACTTTGCCGAGCCGGAGCATCACAACATATTCGCAGATCATTTCGAGTTCGGAGAGAATGTGAGAAGAGACAAAGACGGTCTTGCCCTCCCGTGCTAAGTCACGAATTAATTCGCGAACTTCTTGAATTCCAGATGGATCAAGACCATTAGTGGGCTCATCCAAAATAAGTAGATCGGGATCCGGGAGGAGCGCGGCTGCAATACCGAGGCGTTGCTTCATGCCCAATGAGTACGTTTTAAATTTTGACCCGCCCCGATCTCCAAGGCCGACTTTTTCTAATAATTGCTGAACCCGCTCTTTGGGAAATCCACCAAGCTCGGCGAGAACGCGAAGATTTTCCGCGCCACTGAGCGCTGGATAGAAGGCCGGGCCTTCAATGAGCGCGCCCACCCGCGAGAGATATTTTTCGGGCTCGGAGATCTTCTCGCCCAGCACGGTGGCGCTGCCGCCAGTTGGTTGAATCAAACCGAGGAGCATCCGGATCGTGGTGGTCTTACCTGATCCATTAGGCCCAACAAAGCCGCAGATGGATCCTTGTGGAACCTCGAAGGTCGCGTGGGCTAGAGCTTTGCGATCGCCATAGCTCTTAGAGAGGTCGGCTGCGCTGATTGCTAATTTATGAGCGTTATTCACTTCTCTACCATACCCTTTAGAATTCAGATATGAGCAAGCACGAGCGCCCTTGGGGATATCAACCTCGCACCGGTGAAGCCGGCCCTTCGTGGCAATTACATCCCGATACTCTCAGCGTCCGCTCCGGACTCTCGCGATCAGGTTTCGGTGAGACCAGTGAAGCTCTCTACCTCAATAGTGGATTTACCTACACCAGCGCAGAAGAGGCAGTGAGCTCCTTTGCTGATGAGACCGACCACTTCCTTTATAGCCGGTTTGGTAATCCCACAGTCGCTATGTTTGAAAACCGATTGGCAGCGATCGAAGGCGCCGAATTCTGCACCGCAACTGGCTCTGGCATGTCTGCCATGTTTGCTTCAGTTGCTTGCATGGTCCAAGCTGGCGATCACATCGTTGCAGCCGCTGCCATGTTTAGTTCTTGTTATGTAGTACTCAACGAAATTCTCCCTAAGTGGGGCGTCACCGTCGAATTCGTTCGCGGCAATAATCCAGAGGTGTGGGCGAAAACACTAAGCAAGCCCACCAAAGTTGTCTTCATAGAAACACCAAGCAATCCAATGCTCGAAGTAACGGATCTGCGGATGGTCTCTGATCTCGCTCATAAAGTTGGAGCGACCGTCATTGTCGATAACGTCATGAGCTCCCCTGTTCTGCAAAAGCCGCTCCAACATGGCGCAGATGTCGTGATGTATTCAGCCACCAAACATATTGATGGGCAAGGTCGCGTCCTGGGCGGTGCGATTTTGGGAAGTGCAGAATATAAAGATAAATATCTCAGCCAATTTATTCGCCACACAGGTCCATCGATGAGCGCATTTAATGCTTGGGTATTAGTGAAGTCGCTCGAAACTCTTTCGATGCGCGTTGAACGTATGAACGCCAGTGCGCAAAAGATCGCTGAGTTCCTCCAGATCCAGCCAAAAATTAAATCAGTTAATTACCCGGGCCTCACCAGCCATCCTGATTATGCAATTGTCCAGAAGCAGATGCTTGGTGGCGGCACCACGATTAGCTTCGAATACAACGGGCCGGCGACCGAACTCTTTGCCATGATGAATAAGTTGGCGGTCATTGATATCTCCAATAACTTGGCTGATTCAAAGTCACTTATTACTCATCCAGCTTCAACAACGCACCGCCGCCTCACGCCAGAACTTCGCGCCGAACTCGGAATTACTGATTCCGTCGTTCGTTTCTCGGTGGGGCTAGAGCATCCCGATGATCTGATTCGCGACTTCCAGGAAGCGCTTAAGTAAATACCGAAGCAGGATTTAAATAAGAAGGACGCCTGCGATAAGTAAGAGCGAGTAGGTGCTTAAATACGTGATCGACCATTGGAAGAGTTTGGCCGCTGCTTTATTGCCATCGGGCCCATCAATGTTTAATAGTTGCACGATAAACCCAGCCGCAAGTAATCCAGTAATGACCCAGCTCCACCACGGCAAATGGGCGCTTGCGAGTACCGCAAATGAGAAGGCAATCATGCCAATGGTGTGGAACCACATCTGGCGCTGTACCGACTTAATTGATGCGACTGACGGAAGCATCGGAATGCCGGCAGCCGAATAGTCATCTTTATATTTGATTGCTAGCGCCCAGAAATGCGGTGGCGTCCAGAAAAAAATCAAAATAAAGAAGAACCAAGCAGTCCACGACAAAGAATTAGTGACCGCCGCCCAACCAATGATGACTGGCATACATCCAGCAATTCCACCCCAGACAATGTTTTGGGATGTGCGACGCTTAAGACCAATCGTGTAGAGCAAGACATAAAAGACAATTGCCGCAGCGGTAAGAATTGTTGCCCAGAGAGTAGTGAAGATTGAGAAGATAACGAGTGAAGCAATCGTTAGGCCAGAGGCGAAGATGAAGGCAGCATTTTCACTTACTTCACCAGTAACAAGTGGACGCTTAGCTGTTCGGTCCATAAGTCGATCAGAATCAACTTCGATGATCATATTAAAGGCATTGGAGGCACCGGCAGCGAGTGTGCCGCCGATCAGAGTTGCAATGGTGAGTCCCACTGAAGGAACTGCCGAGTGGTGAATAGTTTTTGTTGCTAGGAAGAGTGCAGGAAGGGTCGTGACCAAGAGAAGTTCAACGACGCGAAGCTTCATGAGCGCGATATATGGGGAGAGTCTTTTCATCATTATGCGCTCTTTGGTCGAGCGATTGTCGCAAGCATCTTGTCGATAGTTTCGCGAGTTTGCTGGCGATAGAACTCATTGTTCTTGACGTGGTCTTGAATGATGGTGAATACATATTGCTGAGCACCTACATCAACAAAGCCAGCGAGTGAAACAGTGGTGTTGATCCACCCGGTCTTTGCTTTCACTAAGCCCACTGCCTTGGGAGCATCCTTGATGAAGCGATCTTTTAAGGTGCCAGTTTTCCCAGCAAGTGGGAGTCCGTTATAAATCACCTGAAGTTCAGGGCGTTCTTTGATCTTGAGAAGTAGCTCCGCGATCGTACTCACCTTGATGCGGGTGGCGTGCGAAAGTCCATTGCCATCTTGCACGGCAAGTCCGGTGTAATCGATACCGAGCTCCCCTAAAGTTTTTTCAAATGCGATCTGCACACTATCAGTCGTTGTAGTGAGGCCGAGTTGGTGAGCTGAAATTCGAGCTAACCGATCTGCCAAAGTGTTGTCGCTCCACAGCAAAGTAAAGGTCGCGATTTCGCTCAAAGGTGGTGAATCTATCGTGGCAATCGCAGCGCCCTTTTCTGATTCGGCTAGAGATGGAGAAGTAAGCGGCACGAGAGTGAAATGTATATTCTTAAAGAATTTAGTGAGTTCGGTAATATCACTCGTGTAAACCCCTTGATACTCCAATGTCATATCGGAGAGGCCAGGATGGGCATTGAGAATTGCGGTTATTAAATCTGGTGAAAAAGCTCGGTGGTATTTCTTAGCCGAATGAGCATCGGTAGTTATCCACGGATCACTCTGACCAATGAGCACGAAGGTATTGCTCTTGGCGGAATCAGAACTCTCGTAAATTCCGGTACGGAAAACTTTATCGGCACCGAGCGTTTCGATCGCAGTTGTCATCGAAACTAATTTCAAAACCGAAGCCGGCGCACGCTCTACATTTGGTCCAGAAGAGAAGAGGACTTGATTTGTCTCTGGATTGATCAAAACGATTCCAGCGTGTGAAAGCGAACTCGAATGCGCAAATTTTAAGAATGCGGGTGGGACATGAAGTGCATGGAGCGAAGCAGCACTTACTGGCGCACTAGTGGTGAGTAGTGAAGTCGCCAATAGCCCAGCAATTGCCAATGCTTTGAGAGAGCGATTCATCACCACGGTTGAATTATGCCCTGTGGAAACGGTTTTGAGAGATTGCAGCCCCTAAGACGACTAAGAGCGCGCCAATTGGTTGATTCCACACGATTTTCTCGGATAAGAAGATCCATCCAACTATTACGGCTACCAATGGAGTTATATATGTCACGCTGCTTGCGATAGAAGAGCCAGCGGCCGCAATAATTTGGAAGTTCCAGATATAGGCAATTCCTGATCCAAAGATTCCCAGCGCAAGCATCGCGAAGACTGGGCCGACTTTAAATTGATCCTTTGCAATTCCACTATAAAGAAAGAGTGGCAGTAAGGTGATTGATGCCGAAATTAGTTGGGTCGTGGCCATCGCCTCAGGTTTTAATCCAAGCGGGAGTACGAATTTTTTAATAATCGGGAAAGAGAGTCCATAGCAAGAGACAGCCAATAAGAGTGCAATCACTCCAACGAGTGAGTTATGCCCGATCCCCCGCCAAATTCCGAGAACTGTAAATACCCCAACCGCTCCGAAGAGCAGACCAACTATTTGATAGCCATGTGGCTTCTCTTCCTGGAAGGCGATCAAAATAACGATCAAAGTTGCAAGTGGTGTCGTGGCATTAATAATTCCTGCCACCACCGATGTCACTCGAACTTCGGCATAAGCAAAGAGAATGCCAGGAAGGACATTGAGCAAGAGTGAGACAATCCATAATTTAAGCCAAGTGCTTCGCTCCCGCGGAAGAGAAATTCCACGAATCTGTGCGATCGTAATCAACGCCAGCGCTCCTAGCGCGCACCGACCAAATGCAACCCCAAAAGGAGTGAGGAAATTGAGGCCCAATTTAATAAAGATAAAGGAGCAGCCCCAGACGATGCCAAGGGCGATGTAGGCAGGGAGCCAATTATTTTTCTTCAATTATTCCCTTAACTTTCCCGTAGAGTTGCGGCGTGAGTACAGAAGCACAACCACCATTGACGCCCGCGGAAATTGGGCCGGGTGAATTCTATCCAGTTGTAGGCGTGGGGCCTCATCCGCAGCCGTGGCCGACGGATGATTTCTACGATCCCGAGCTTCTCGCCGGTGGCGATCGTCGCAATGTGCTCGACCATTATCGCTATTGGAAGGTATCGGCCATCGTTGCCGATCTCGATACCAAACGACATAAACTTCAAATTGCCATCGAGAATTGGCAGCACGATCTCAACATTGGTTCAGTAGTTCGAACTGCAAATGCCTTTAATGTTTCGCACGTTCACATCGTAGGAAAGCGCGATTGGAATAAGCGCGGAGCGATGGTGACCGATAAGTATCTCCACGTCCTTCATCACCCCACCGTTGCGGATTTTGCCCAGTGGTGCAAAGAAAATCAGACGCCCATTATCGGAATTGATAATTTACCGATCTCCACACAATTAGAGACCACGGCGCTTCCAGAAAAATGTGTTCTCTTCTTTGGCCAAGAAGGCGCTGGCATGTCAGATGAAGCCACTTCGGTCTGTGAAAAAGTTTTAGCAATCGCGCAATACGGCTCGACCCGGTCTATGAATGCTTCAGCTGCAGGCGCTATCGCAATGTACGCCTGGGCGATGCAACACCTTAATAAGTAAGAGGTAAATCCTTAAACTTATTCGTCGAGATCTTCAGGCTCGGAATCCTCACCTAAAATCTCGGAGACTGCAGCTAAGCGACGAGTGATCTCATCGGCTTCATGCTCGCGGTGAAGTTTGCGAAGTACTTCGGCGATTCGATTTTCAATCTCCACAATAAATTCAAAGTCGCGTGGTTCGGAGTCGGTCGCTACCTCAAGAACGCGCTCAAGTGAAGCGAGTCCTTCCTCGTGCTTGCCAATCAAAATTTGCGCCTTACCCAGCTCAAGCAAAGAGTAAGTCTCGCGATAGTGATCGTGCGCAGTAACAAAGACATCCAAGGACTTCTGAGCTGCGGCGAGCGCACCGATGCCATCTTCGATTGCCGTCAAGCAATGGGCAATTTTCTGATCGCATCTAGCAACGTTGATTACCTCTTTCAATTTCTTAAAGAGCGCGCGGGCTTCTTGGAAAGATTCAAGAGCAAGCACGTAATTTCCGAGTTCGCGCTGGGCACAACCAATCAAGTGAAGATCATTTGCCGCTCCACTATCGTTGCCATCAACAAGGTGTTCTTGAACGCAATCGGTCATGCAAGAGATGGCGTTGGCATATTCTTTAGAGCCATACCACCACTCACCCAAGGTGCAGGCAAGGTCAATTGCTAGCGGAGATTTTGATTCGCGAAGTAATTCGACCGCTTTGCTCATCGCATGTGCTGCTTCATTCATGCGCTTGAGTTGATTGAGGTTGTATCCGATTGCAGAGTAAGCCTGCGCTAAACCATCGGCTGGCGCTACTGCTCCGAGTTCGGAGTAGATATCGCGCGCAGTTTCCGCGAGTGCGAGCGCTTCGTCGTATTGGCCACGGGCATAGATGCGAGCGCTTAATTCGTAATAAGTGTTGGCGCGCTCGAGGCCTTCGGTCTCAGGAATTCGCTCCCAGAGCATCTCCTCGGTGATGATGTCGTCGGACTGTGAGTCGTCTTCGTCACTCATGATTGCCCTCCACGCTCATCGGACTATTTGGACTAGTCCTATCCGATAACCCTAGCAATCCGAGCGGTATCCTGAGGGGGTGAAGCCACTTAACCGCCGACAGTTACTTCGATCTGGGGCGGGTTTAACCCTCCTGGCAGGCTTAGGTGCGCTCGACTCTAGCGCCAGCTGGGCAGCTGCAACCTCACCTGACATTACACACGGGCCCCGCAGTAAAGCCGAGATCGCCCTGACTTTCCATGGCGCCGGCAATCCCGCCAATGCTGCGGCGCTCCTCAAGATTCTGCGCGATACCAAGACGCCAGTCAGCGTCTTTGCGGTGGGCACCTGGCTAAAGGCCGAACCGTCATTGGCGAAGCAGATTTTGAGCGACGGCCACGATCTCGGCAATCACACCTATACCCATACCCAGATGAAGACCATCTCGGCGACAAAAGTTGATTCTGAAATCTCGCTCTGTGCCAAGGAATTGATTGCACTCACTGGCACCCACGGCTCGTGGTTCCGTCCATCGGGTACCCAATATTCCACAGCGCTGATTCGCAAAGCTGCTGCAAAATATGGTTATAAGAAATGCATCTCCTATGAAGTTGATTCGCATGATTATCAAGATCCCGGCAAAGCTGCAGTCATCTCCAATGTTATGAAATCAGTAAAGAATGGCTCCATCGTCAGCCTGCACTTTGGTCACCAAGACACTATCGATGCCCTGCCTACTTTGTTAGATCAACTCCGCGCCAAAGGTTTAACTCCAGTCACGCTCACTCAGATGCTAGGAAAGTTGTAATGCGAAAAATATTTACTGTTCTCGTTGCTGCCACTGCGCTCATCCTTTCGCCAGCCAGCGCCCTTTCACCACTTGCCGGTATGCCACCGGTCTTGGACCAGAACGATATTTATGCCGCTGACCGCCCAAACCAACTCAGCCCCGTTGTTCAGGGAATGCCGGAAATGGTCTACGTCCCTAATCACACATCTAATACGGTATCTGTAATCGATCCAAAGACCTTTAAAGTTGTGAAGACTTTCAAGACCCCGCGTGGCCCTCAGCATGTAGTTCCTTCGTGGGATCTCAAAACATTGTGGGTTAATGACAATGAAGGTAATTACCTCACGCCCATTAATCCTCGGACCGTCACGGTCGGAAAATCGATTTACGTTCACGATCCTTACAACCTTTATTTCACACCTAATGGCAAATACGCCATCGTGATGGCGGAAGCTGATAAGCAAATCGTCTTTCGAGATCCACACACCATGGCAATTAAGAAAGTTGTGCCAGTTGATTGCAATGGCGTAAACCACGCGGACTGGACCAAGGATGGCAACTTCTTTTTAGTCTCCTGCGAATTTTCTGGCAGCGTCATCCTTCTGGACACAGCCAAGATGGAAGTGGTCAAGCAATTTAAGCTCCCCACCACCTATAACAAAGGCCCCATGCCTCAGGATGTAAAGATCTCCCCCGATGGCTCGACTTTCTACATCGCTGACATGATGTCCAATGGTATTTGGACAACTCCTGCAGATAATGTGGGCAAGTTTGGATTTATCAAGACCGGCTTTGAAGCCCACGGCATGTATGTCACCCGTGACTCCAAGACCATGCTGATCTCTAATCGTGGTGAAGGTAGCGTCTCCGTCCTTCGATTCGCCGACAATAAAATTATCGCTAAGTGGAAAATTCCCGGTGGCGGAAGTCCAGATATGGGCGGGATCTCAGCAGATGGCAAGCAGTTCTGGCTCTCTGGGCGTTACGACAATGTCGTCTATGTCTTTGATATCGAACACGGAAAATTCCTGACCAAAATTAAGGTCGGAAAAGAGCCACACGGTCTATCTATCTATCCACAACCTGGCCGATACTCACTTGGCCACACGGGAGTTTTTAGATGAAAAAAATCCGTAGCGCCGCTCCAGCATTCATCGGGCGACTGGCCTACCTCATTGGTCTCATCGATATCCTCGAAAACGTTATTCGTCCCGTAAAGAAATCTGCCTCTAAAATCAATTCACTTGTGCCCGTTGCAGTGAATTCCACTGCCTTTGCAACTGCCCTCTTCACCGGAATTTTGATCATCATCATCGCGCGCGGTCTCATCCGACGTAAGCGTCGGGCCTGGCTCTTTGCGTTGCTGGTTGTAGCGCTCAACCTTGCATCGGATCTCTTCCGAAATCATTATCATCCGCGCCAGCTTGTAGTTATGACAATTCTTTTTATTGCACTGCTCGCATTTCATAAAGAGTTTTACGCCATTTCCGACCCATCTACAAAGCGCCAACCGCTCTACGCCTTCTTGCGAATTCTGGCGCTTGTGGTTATCTCTGGCCTATTGCTTGTGGAATTTCGAAATAGCGATCAACTTGTTGGCAACCCATCCTTTGCCAAAGTATTTCTCTACGTTATTGAAGGATTAGTGGGCATAACTGGATCATTGAAATTTGTTAATGACCGTACTGGTGATGCCATATCAAATTCGCTTCTCGCCCTGGGAATCTTCACAGTAGTCATTCCACTCTCGCTCTACTTCCGACGAGTCTCCCCTCAGAAAAAGATGAGCGATGAAGATTTTGAGATCGTTAAGAAGTTGATTAATCACGATGGCGATCAAGATTCATTGGGGTACTTCGCCACTCGCCGCGACAAAAACGTGATCTATAGCAATAACAAAAAAGCGGGTATCGCTTATCGGGTTCAGGGTGGCGTCATGCTGGCAAGTGGAGACCCATTCGGTGAATACAGCTTGTGGGGCGAGGCAATCGAGAATTTCCTCGAGGAAGCTCGGCTCCATGCCTGGACGCCGGCAGTAATGGGCGCATCCGATCATGGCGGCGAAGTGTGGGTTGAAAAGGCGGGCATGCTCGCCATTGATATTGGCGATGAAGCCATCATCGTTGTCAAAGATTTCACCTTGGAAGGCCGCCCCATGGCCAACGTCCGCCAGATGGTCAATCGAGTGATCAAAAAGGGATTCACCACCGAAACGGCTAAATTTGTTGACCTTCCGGAAGATACGCAAAAGGAGTTAAGGTCACTCGCAAAGCATTGGCGTTATGGCGTTCCCGAGCGCGGATTTTCTATGTCACTCGATCGCTTCGGTGAAGTCTGCGATGAGAACACGTACATCACCATCGCACGGCAAGAGGGCGTCATTAAAGGGCTGCTCTACTTTGTACCGTGGTGCGATGACCGTCTCTCTCTCGATCGGATGCAACGTGAACGCGGTAGTGAGACTGGTATTAATGAGTACTTAATCGCCTCTACTGTGGAGTTTGCGCGAGACAATGAGATCACCCACATTTCACTTAACTTCGCAGCTTTTCGTTCGCTCTTTGAACGTGCGGAGAAGATCAGCGCCGGCCCCATAACTCGAGGCGTCAGAAATATCATCCGCTTCTTTAATAACTGGTTCCAAGTGGAATCGCTCCTGCGTTTTAATGCGAAATTTCAGCCGGAGTGGCAGACCCGATATGTGCTTTATCCTCGGACAGCTGATTTAGCCAAGGTTGCGTGGGCTGCCCTTCGGGCAGAGAAATTTATTACTGCGTATCGCTCAAAGGCCGTTAAATAATTTAAATTATGATTGTTGGGGAGTTACATACTCAATATTGGCCCCCAGCCAATCAAAGCCAGTACCCACATACGGCTTCCATACCGCGATGTTGTGCCCGCCTCGTGGAATCTCAACCAATTTAATCGGCAGTAGTGAATTTGCTTTGTCAGTAAATTTCTTCATCGAAGCGTAAGCAAATTTATCGCTTCGGGAGTAGATGATCATTAACTTGAGATTATTGGGGTGCGACTTCAACGTCTTCACTAAATCGTAGTTTGCGAGCAATACGTTACGTTCGCGCTGATTAATGCCGGCTGAAAAACTTGGCGTGAAATAGCCAGCCAATGAGACGGCGCTTTGATATTGATCTTGGTGGCGAATGGCTAATTCCGCCGCGCACCAACCACCAGTGGAATATCCAAAAGCAGACCAGCGGCGATTATCGATACCGAGTAATCCCTGAGCGACGGTCTTCATATCCGAAGTAAGCCATGTTTCGACTTGTGATGAACCTGGAATGTTGAGACATTCAGTGTCGAGTCCGCGCACAACATTGATCGCTGGAATGACTGCGATTGTTGGTGGGATCAATCCCGCCTTCTCGGATCGCTCCATCGATTCAATCCCCTTAAGGCTTCCAATCCACGTCTCCGGAACGCCGGGATAACCAGGAAAGAGTTCGACAACCTGATAATTGGATCCAATGTTGGGATTTGCTTGACGCTCCATCATCGAGCTTAATTTTGGCGATGTAACTAGATAGACATAATCGGCAACGCCAGATTTAGCACCCAAGATAACTTTCTTAAAGATCAAACTTCCACCAGGGGTGCGCTTGGCTTTTAGAACATCTTGGGCGGTAAGCGTCGACAAATTTGATGGTGCGATGGCAACTTTTGAAAGATTTTTATTTGTCCCAAAGAAGTCGCCCCATGTATCAAAGAATTCGCCCGATCTATTAATGGTCAGGCCTAGTGATGCGATGGCAAAGAGTTGTACAAAAATGATTGCGCTCACCCGTAGGAAGACATTTCGAAAATTGAGGTCATGTAATTTGTGCCAAAAGATCACAACGGCGGCGAAGGCAAGGAGGGTGATCACCCAGAAGGTGATTTCTGTAGAAAAATTCAAAATCCCGAACACAATAGCCGCCTCTTTGTGCGGGATTTGACCCGCGCTTAGGGTCGAAAGTCTAGCGGGAGAGAAATGGGGGTATAGTTTCGCTACGTGCGTTTCTTAAATAGCCCTAGCCACGATCTGACCTATGACGATGTATTCATGGTCCCGAATCACTCGCAAATCGCCAGTCGTATGGATGTCGATCTTTCATCCGATGATGGCACCGGAACAACAATTCCTATCGTTGTTGCCAATATGACAGCGATCTCTGGTCGCCGTATGGCCGAGACTGTTGCTCGCCGTGGTGGCATTGCGGTGATTCCGCAAGATATTCCCCTCGATGTTGTTCGCGATGTCATCGCGTGGGTAAAGCAGCGTCACACCTTCTTTGATACGCCAGTCACGCTCGCCCCGACCAACACAGTTGCTGACGCTCTGGATTTAATCAATAAACGTGCTCATGGCGCGCTTATTGTTGTTGAAGATGGCAAGCCCGTTGGAATTGTTACCGAAGCTGATCTTGAACGCGTCGATCGCTTCACCCAATTGCACCTCATCATGTCAAAGGATCTCATCACTCTTCCGAGCGATGTAGAAGCACGTACCGCTTTTGATTTTCTCAATACTCACCGTCGTAAACTTGCCCCAGTTGTAGATAAGGGCGGAAAGCTAGTCGGTATCTTGACTCGCACCGGCGCACTTCGTGCCACGCTTTACTCTCCTGCTCTCGATGGCAAGGGTCAGTTACGTATTGCCTGCGCAGTAGGAATTAATGGCGATGTCGCAGCAAAGGCCAAAGCACTCCTCGATGCTGGTGCCGATGTTCTCGTGGTAGATACAGCTCACGGCCATCAGATCAAGATGATCGAAGCCCTTCAAGTTATTCGCGCGCTCGATCCCAAAGTTCCGATCGTTGCCGGAAATATTGTGACTGCCGCTGGCGTGAAAGATTTGATTGAAGCTGGCGCAGATATCATCAAGGTAGGCGTTGGACCAGGCGCAATGTGCACTACTCGCATGCAGACCGGTGTTGGTCGACCACAATTCTCCGCAGTACTTGAATGCGCGGCTGAAGCTGCGAAATATGGCAAGCACGTCTGGGCTGATGGTGGAGTTCGCCATCCGCGCGATGTCGCACTTGCTCTCGCCGCTGGTGCTTCACAAGTCATGATTGGTTCCTGGTTTGCGGGAACGCTTGAATCACCTAGCGATCTCAATCGCAGTGCTGACGGACGCCTCTATAAAGAATCCTTCGGCATGGCATCGGCGCGCGCAGTGGCCGCTCGTACCGCCCAAGAAGGAGCCTTTGATCGCGCCCGCAAAGCGCTCTTTGAGGAAGGTATCTCTTCCAGCCGTATGTACATCAACCCAGCTCGCCCGGGCGTTGAAGATTTGCTTGACGAGATCATCGCTGGCGTGCGTTCATCATGCACCTATGCCGGTGCAACTAGTCTGGCTGATTTCCACGCGAAAGCAGTTGTGGGCATCCAATCAGCATCTGGATATGCCGAAGGCCGCCCACTTCATCAAAGTTGGTAGTTCCTACTTCTCCTGATTTTTAATTCTGCGACTGCCAAGGAGCAAGTGGCCGAAGAAGCCGACGGCTAACGCAAAGAGAACTCCCACATTTGCATAGGCCCATGAGCCTTGCTTTCCACCGATAGCGCCCATGAA
>CAIXHZ010000075.1 GCA_903919375.1 uncultured Actinomycetes bacterium
GCGGTGCAACAGATAACGTCAGAGATTTTTGGCCGCGAGATAACTGTTCCTCCAGCTGGCGAATATGTCGCCGATGGCGCAGCTAAGCAAGCTGCGTGGGCTTTGCTCGGCGGAGATCACCCACCTGCTTGGAAGTTATAGACGCATGTCGGCAAAGATACGCTCGATAAATATTGCGACCTCAAGTCAGCCGCAAAATTGGAGTGCATCAGGTAATCGCACTGGCATTGATAAGAAGCCAGTGGAAGGTCTTGTGCAATTTGCAAATAATGGTGTAGCCGGCGATACCGTCGTGGACACTAATCACCACGGTGGCTACCACCGAGCTGTCTACGCCTATGCGTTGGAGGATGCGCAGTGGTGGGAATCAAATATTGGAAGCACCATTACTCCTGGAATGTTCGGCGAGAACATCACGACGCAAGGCCTTGATATCACGGGCGCTCTCATCGGCGAGCAGTGGCGTATCGGAGATCTTCTCTTAGAAGTTGCCGAACCTAGAATCCCATGCAAAGTTTTCTCTGGTTTCTGGGATCGACCAACCTTGATCAAGGAATTTACTGAGGCCAATCGCCCGGGCGCCTACATGCGCATCATCGAAGAGGGAATGGTCGAAGCAGGTACCGCCATCGAAATCGTTCACCGCCCAAGCCATGGCATAACCATCGGCGATCTCTATGCCGCCAAATCTGGTGCGCGCGAGAAAATTGCTCAAATTGCCGCGGTGAGAGAGCTTTCAGATGAATATCGTGAGTGGGCCCAGAAAGTTGTATCGTAGTTAAATATTGCGATAAGCCTCGCGGCGGTGGATTGCTTGGATAATCTGAATAATTAATTTTCCATCATCTATCGAATAGATGATGCGGTAGTCACCGACTCGCACTCGATAGTAATTTGAATCTTGAAGTTTCTTTGCGGCCGGAGGGCGAGGATTTTCGCCGAGTAGATCGATAGCCATCTGAATTCGAAGTCGATCCTCTTTATTAATTGAAGTGAGAGATTTCTTTACCTTGTCCGTGATCTGAATTTCATATTTACTCACAGAAGCCCAAGCTCTCGCTTAACGTCCTCCCATTTATGCATCCGTCCCCAGTCACCTTGTGACCCTTCAATGAGTTTTAGGTCTTGAGCATCCTCCCAGGCTTCAAGCATCTCTTCATAGACGGAGGGCGAGATGATTACTGCAGCCTCTTTGCCGTGGCGTGTCACCATGATCGCCTCCTTCTGGGATTGGTCGATCATGGTGGGAAGGTTTGCTCGAACCTCATTGAGTGGAACTATCTTCATAAGGAAAATGTACAGATTTTATTCACATATGTACATAAATACTTTGAGTCACTTTTTGAGTAAGTAGGAGGCAGATTTTCTCAGTAATTAACTTAGTTTCACGTCTAGGAAGCCATTCACTACTTGCTTGAATCGCTCGGGCTCTTCCACGTGAGGCATATGTGATGACTCTGGGAAGAGTTCCCAGGTGACATCGGGAATGCGGCGATGAATCTCCTGAACCATTCCAGGTGTGGCCTCGTCATAAGCGCCGCTGACTAAGAGTGTTGGAACAGAAATCTTATGAAGTTGATCGTGAATATCCCAGCTCTTTAAGGTGCCGATGCAGAGGAACTCCGATGGGCCATTCATGGTGTGGTAAACGGTGGGATCTTCATCAATCTGTGCGAATGAATCCAAGACATCTTGTGGGTAGGGAACACGACAGACATGTCGTTCGTAGTAGACGCTCATTGCTGCTTGGAACTCCTCGGATGTGTAATCACCCGATGCCTCAGCTGCCTTGAATACCGCCTCGATTTCAATAGGCAACAAAGCGCGAAGTTTGGTTGCTTCAGAACTCCATATCGCCATGCTTGCGGGTGAGTCAGCGACGATGAGCGCCTTAAGTCCAGGTCGGTTATGGGTGGAATATTGCATGCCGAGCATGCCACCCCATGATTGCCCAATGAGCGCATAATTCTTTCCAATTCCTAAATGCTTGGTGAGAAGGTCGAGTTCTTCCATAAAAAGTTCAGGAGTCCAGAATTCAATTGGTGCATCGGGGATATGTGTCGACTTTCCGCATCCAATTTGATCATACAAAATAGCGGGGCGCCCGCTTGAAGCAATTGCATCAGCGATTGCGATGACGTAATTATGGGCTGTACCAGGACCTCCATGAAGTACCACTACCGGAGTCTTAGAACTAGTGAGATTACCGACTACGCGATACCAAGTTTCGCCATGTTGCCACTTCATTGTTGAGGTTGTCATAGAGGAATCGTTCCACCATTTCGTGGTCAAAAGAAGGGCTAGCTGAGAGAATTTTGGCTGAATAAGAGGCCGGCTGGTGCGGCAAGAAGTTGTTTCGCATGCTCGGTCGACGGCGTCAGAACTCGAAAGATTGTCGATTCACCCGGCAAAAGAGTGACTCGCTGCTGATTTACCACCAAATCCTTGTCGACGAGTTCGGCAAGCAGACATAAGTCGACGATGAAATTGTTGGCGCTGACTTTCAGGATGACTTCTAACCCCTCCTGCGAAATATCGAGGTCACAATCCCCTGTAGCAAGAGCAGGGATGGGTTCATCAAGTGCGTATCGCGTTGTGCGAATTCCTGCGCAATCCGCAATTACATAAGTGCCGGCATTCAGTGGAAAATCAAAGCTACGTTGATATACGCCTCGCTCTGGCAACGAAATTGTCTCTCGCCGTTCAGAGATGACCGCACCGCTGGAATCAACAAGTTGAATATGTAATTCCTCGCTTCTTGCCGGTCCTACATTGAGGATCTTCACGTCACGTGCCGGGCCATCACAATGGAGAACGAGTTCGTCATAGGCACTTCGAAGTGAATACCATGCGAGTTTGCGCTGTGAATCGCTATCAAGGACCGCCCAACTCAGCGCTGGCCACATATCGTTGAATTGCCAGAGGAAAGTTCCTGAACAAGTGGGGTAGAGAGTGCGGAAATGTTTTACACCAGTTTCAACAGCGCGGGCTTGGACTAATTGCGCAGCGAAGTACCACAGCACACCATCTCTAGGTGGATTGGTAAATTCCCAGGCCAAGCCATTTTCAATATTTTCCATGCCCTTGAATGCTTTTTGATGAATGACTAATTCAGAATTTTTGGGAGATATCTCTTTATTCGCTAGCGACCTGGTGAGTGTGTTCCACGATCCGGGTCCGTTATAGCCAAACTCTGCGGCCAGTGATGGTGTGTAAGTTTCATAGCCTTGATATTTACGTCGATTCCAGACATCCCAGATGTGATTGGTGCCCGAGAGTTCTGACATGACATCGTCGCTATCGACGGCAAATGGCGAGCCAGGGATATAGATGCGACTGGGGTCGAGTTTAGTGACCAATTGAGGGAGTAAATCGAAGTAGTAGGTGGCGCCCCATGGCCGGCCCTGGAGTTCATCTTCCCAGCCCCAATTTTGGTGGCCCTCTAGGCACTCATTATTTCCGCACCACATAAAGAGGCTGGCATATTTCGATAGCCGCTTCACATTTTCGCGAGCTTCGGCCTCTACTTCCGCCATCGTCTCAGGGTCTTCTGAATAGGCAGCGCAGGCAAAGAGGAAGTCTTGCCAGACGAGAAAACCCATCTCGTCGCACAATTGGTAGAAGTCATCAGATTCGTAAATTCCGCCGCCCCAGACGCGGATGGCATTGACGCCAAGAGCCTGGAGATTCTCTAGTTTTGCTTGGTACTGCGCGCGCGTAATGCGAGAAGGGAAAGGATCATCCGGAATCCAGTTAACGCCTTTGAAGGCAATCCGCTGGCCATTGATGGCTGGTGCAAATTCGCGGCGACCATCTGTGACGGCATCGTGAAGTTCGATATGTCGAAACCCGACCCGAGAACTCCATGAGTCATTCTCACTTGAAATGGTGATGTCATAAAGGCTTTGTTCGCCGTATCCGCGCGGATTCCATGGCTTGATATCTGGGATTGTGAGTTCGTTCATCTGATTAGGTAGCAGAGCATAATTTCGGCCATTGATTGCAAGAAAAAGCATCTCGCTACCGATTACATGTGGCGTGACCTTAAGAGTTGCCTCTTCCTGAAAATCAGCAATGACCTGCACATCAATGATGCGATCTTCGTGATAGGTGATGAGCTCAACTGGCTTCCAGATACCTGACGATAAAGTAATCGGACCCCAATCCCAACCATAACTACAGGCCATCTTTCGAATGATGTTATATGGACGGTTGTATGGGTTGGGGAGTGGACCGCGTTCCTTCTCTAACCGGATCATTTCCGGGAGCGGTGCGTGGAATCGAACTTCGAGAGTAAATGGCGCCGAAATGGCGTCGAGTGAGAGTTCGTAGCTTCGGTGCATATTTTTAGTAGAGAGTTTTAACTCGCCATCGATATAAATATCGGCCAAGGTATCAAGACCATGGAAGAGCAAGGCGGAGTGGCCGGGGGCTAGATCTGTAATGGTGGTGCGGTAGATGAAATCAGTGTTGCCGATCCATTCCATCTCGGCCTCGGTGCCATCGATTCGGATATCTCGAAGCAGGCCCTGCGCCATTAAATCGGTATGAACAGTGCCTGGGACTACTGCAGGAATTTCAATGCGCGCGATCTCGCCCAAATAAGAAAGCGTCCACTCGGTGAGTAGACGCTTTCGAATGGTCACGCTAGTTACTTAACAGAGCCAGCGAGCAGTCCTCGTACGAAGAAGCGCTGGAGTGAGAGGAAGACAATGATCGGAATGATGATTGAGACGAGCGCGGCTGGAGCCACGTTCTCCCAGTGCGAACCAAGTGATCCACCAAGGCTAGAGAGATGGAGAGTCAATGGTGCAACATCGTCGGTTCCGCCAGCAAAGACGAGTGCAACAAGGAGATCGTTCCAAATCCAGAGGAATTGGAAGATCGCGATAGAAGCGATTGCTGGAAGAGAAAGTGGAAGTACGATCCGTCGGAAGACTTCGAAGTGATTTGCACCGTCAACACGAGCGGCTTCCATAATTTCGCGCGGAAGTGAAGCGACGAAGTTATGGATCAAATAAGTTACGAGTGGAAGACCGAACATGACGTGAGGCAACCAGACCGAGGCGAGTGTGCCCACGATGTGAAGTTGTGGAAAGACTTGATGGCCAAAGATTCGAATACCGGTGGCAAAGAAGGTCAATAGCGGTAAGAGGGAGAGCTGAAGTGGCACACCTTGGAGTGCGAAGAGGCCATAAAAGATCTGATCACTGAACTTAAAGGGCACCCAAGCAAGTGCGTAGGCAGCCATAAGACCAATACCGACCGAGAGAACTACAGCCGGAATGGTGATGGCAAGTGAGTTAACGGCGAAGGGGATCATTCCCTGAGTACCGATAGTTCCATTGCTCTGGAACAAGACTGCGCGGAAGTTTTCGAGCGTGAAGTGTGGGTGGATAAATGATGTCCACCAGCCGGTTGAAAGAATATCTGTCTTTGATCGGAAGGAGGTCACAATCAAACCCAGGGTAGGCATGGTCCATAAGATCGCAATGACGGTTACGACCGCCGATGCGATCGGTGAGGTAAATGGTCGATCGCCATGGGTTGCGACTAGTGGCTTTACTTTCTTACCCTTCTTCACGGCTGTGGCATCAGTTAACGTCATGAGATTTTCCGATCTGCGCGAAGCGAGCGAATGTTGTAATAGGTAATAGGAATAACGCCCAAGAAGATAAGTACTGCTAGAGCAGCACCGCGGCCATAGTTGAGATAGACAAAGTTCTCATCGAACATGCGGTTGGAGAGCACATCGGTCTTGAAGTTTCCACCGGTCATGGTGTGAATAACATCGAATAGCTTGAGCGTGCCCACCATTGCGGTAGTCAGCACAACGATGATGGTGGTGCGAACCATGGGTACGGTGATGGTGCGAAACATTTTGAAGCCAGTTGCACCATCGAGTGCAGCCGCTTCTTCGATATCTGCGGGGATGCCCTTAATAGCTGCCGACAAGATCACCATGGTGAAGCCGGTGAAACCCCAGACATAGACAACCATCAAGAAGAGGTTATTCCAAGGTGACCAGAGGAGAACGTGCTTTACAGGTAGGTGGAGCCATACGACGAGCTGACCAACCAAGCCAGTCTGTGGACGATTCTGCTCTTGGAATGAGTACATCAAGTTCCAGATAAGCGATCCACCAACGAAAGAGATCGCCATTGGCATAAAAATAAGTGTCTTAGCAATCGCTTCGCGCTTCATCTTGTTGAGCATGGTGGCAAGTGTGAGACCAAGGGAGGTAACGATCACTGGGCAGATAGCTACCCACGCGATAGTGTTAATGAAAGCTAAGCGAAGTTCGGGATCTTTAAAGGCGAGTGTGTAGTTACGGAAACCCACCCAC
>CAIXHZ010000076.1 GCA_903919375.1 uncultured Actinomycetes bacterium
ATCGATACGGCATCGCTCACCGCACAGGTGAAGAGTGATCAAGCCGGCGCCATGGTGATCTTTTCTGGCGATGTCCGCGACAACGACCATGGTCGTTCAGTGAAGTCTCTGACCTACGAGATTCATCCATCGGCGCAGAGCGTTATCGAAGAGATTGTTACCCGAATCTCAGGAAAGCATGAATTGCTGGGAGTTTGCGCCGTTCATCGTTATGGCGAGATTCCGATCGGTGAGAGCGCTTTTACAGTGATAGTCTCCTCGCGTCATCGAGCCGCTGCCTTTGCTGCTTGCAGTGAGATTGTCGATGTCGTCAAAGATGAACTCCCTATTTGGAAATACCAAGTATTTACTGATGGCACAGATGAGTGGGTGAATAACGCATGACAAAGCTAATTGATTCATTTGGCCGCGGCCATCGCGATCTTCGCGTATCACTTACCGACCGCTGTTCACTGCGCTGCACCTATTGCATGCCCCACGATTTTGCAGCATGGCTTCCCAACGAGAGTCTCTTAACAACCGATGAGCTCATCACCATTATTGAAGTTGCCGTTTCGCAAGGAATCGAAGAAGTACGCCTCACCGGTGGCGAGCCGCTACTTCGTCCTGACATTGTTGAGATAGTTGGTCGCATCAACTCCATCACAAATGCACCGAAGTTATCGATGACAACCAATGGTCTTGCGCTAGCAAAGCTTGCCAAGCCACTTGTGGATGCAGGCTTAGAGCGAATCAATATCAGCCTCGACACACTTGATCGCGAACGATTCAAGAAGCTGACCTATCGCGATCGGATTAACGATGTCTTTGCCGGAATTGCTGCGGCGCGAGAGGCTGGCCTTGCGCCACTAAAAATTAACTCAGTACTCCTCAAAGATGTCAACGAAGATGAATCGATTGCACTGTTGGAATGGGCACTAGCCGAAGGGCTGCAGCTGCGATTTATCGAGCAGATGCCACTTGATGCCGGTGGTATTTGGAGCCGTAAGGATCTCATTACTGCTGATCAGATTTTTGCCGACCTCAGTGAGCGCTACACATTGACACCAGTAGATGATCGTGGATCATCGCCTGCAGAAGAGTTTTATATCAATGGCACCAAAGATGTCGTCGGAATCATCGGTAGCGTCAGCCGTCCATTCTGCGGCGCTTGCGATCGCGTTCGCCTGACATCCGATGGCCAAATCCGTAATTGCCTCTTCTCTATGGGCGAGACCGATCTGCGCGGAACACTTCGCAATCCCGATCTCAACGATGAACAGAAGCGCGAAGCTATTTCCAGAGCGTTCCATCAGACTGTTGCTGAGAAACTTCCTGGTCATGGAATTAACGATCCAGGCTTCATTCAGCCAGTTCGCCCCATGTCTGCAATTGGTGGCTAATAAGACTCTTCTTTGCCCCAACGGTGAGAGAGATTAGAATCTAATCATGCGTTCGGAGAGCTGGCCCAAGATAGCGATCTTTGCGCTATTAGTCGGATCACTTCTAGCCATTTCGCCAGAACTTTCGCAGGCGGCGACGATCACCTCCGGTGCTTGTTCTGCAACAGTTGATAGCTCCGCCGGAGTCTCCATCTATTCTTCGGGCGGCAAATGTTTTATTGCCTTTACCTCAGTCGATACTCATACCTGGACTGTGCCGAGCAATATCGCTAGCGCTTCTATATTTTTAGTCGCCGGCGGTGGTGCGGGCGGTGCGGGCGCATGGGGTGGTGGCGGTGGTGCTGGTGGAATCGTCTTCGCCGCAAATTACGCTCTTACCCCATCAACTCTCTACACCGTCGTTGTTGGTCGCGGTGGAACAGTTGGCGCAGCGAATCTAACCCCAAGTTCAAACCGAAGTAATAATGGAACAAATTCTTGGTTCGGCGCAAACACCTTCGCCGCGATTGGCGGTGGAGCAGGTGCTTCATATTCATACGGAACAACTGGCTCGGTAAATGGCGTCAACTACACCGACGGTGCGCCAGGAGGTAGTGGTGGCGGTGCAACGGAAGCAAATGTAAACACCGTTGGCGGATCTGCTACTCAAACGACACCTAGTGGCGCTGATTCTTCATTTGGTAACCACGGCGGTAAAACACTAAATGGTGGTGGAAATATGTCCGGTGCCGGCGGTGGCGGCGCGGGAGCGGCCGGAGCAGATAACATCACAAGTGGCGTTGCTGGAAATGGTGGCGCGGGTGCGACCTATTCCAACCTTTCTGTCATTGACACAATTGGCGCAGTTACGGGTTATGGACAATTAGTTGCAGGTCATTATTACTTCGCAGGCGGTGGTGGCGGAGGTTCTTCTGGAACTGGCGGTTCTGGTGGCTCTGGCGGTGGTGGTGCCGGCGGCACACCCTCGACGTACATAGGCCAAGATGCCACAGCCAATACTGGCGGCGGTGGCGGTGGTGCTTCCTACAACTCAGCTTCTTATGCGGCTGGTGCCGGTGCTTCTGGAATAGTTGTCATCAGCTACACCTCTATCGTTACTACTTCAATAACTGCTTCTCTGCTTTCGCCCTCAACTGGGACCTATCGAACTTTAAATACGATTACGGCAACTTTAGTCGGCGCAAATACCAAAGTAACTTTCTACGAAAACGGGCGAATTATTCCTGGATGCAAAGCGGTAATGAGCGTTGGACTAATTTCCCGATGTCAGTGGAAGCCAACTACACACGGTTTCGTGCGACTCAGTATTCAAGCCGCCGCCACAAGTGGTTCAGCCGCCTCTTCAACTACCGCCCAATTAGTGATTGGTCAGCGGCAGAACAACAGATAATTAACCGCCGGCAAAGCGGGGCATCACATCGATTTGATCACTTGAGACAAGCGAAGTTGTTAACTCCGTGCAGGATGTGCCATTGAGCAAATATGTTGATTGCAAAAGTACTCGACCTAAATTTGGATATTTTGATTTGAGGTTTTCAACCACGGATCCAAGATTTTCACCATCAATCTCGACGCGACTTGTCCCAGCTGCTGCGCGAGCTGCTGCGTAGAGTTGAACGATGGCCATGGCTACATAGTAATGGCAAAGGCTTAATAGGTGTGCGAGACCATAACTACTGTCTTGGTGGAAAGCACGCCCAAGACCTTTTTGGTTAACCGCTCTGCCTGATGCGCATCGAGATATTCGAACGGCTCATCGAGGAGAAATACTTCGGTATTGCGAAGTAGCATCCGCGCCAACTTAATGCGCTGCTTTTCACCACCCGAGAAGTTATGACCGGCTTCACCCACCAAAGTATCTAAGCCTCCAGGAAGTTGATTAATAAGGTCAGCCAATTCGACGACTTCGAGGATTTGCATGATCTCTCGATCACCGGCGCTGGGCTTTCCGATCTTAATATTTTCGCGAATGGAGGTGGCGAAGATATGGTCATCTTGCAACATGGTGGTGAAAGTCGAAGGATCAAGGTCGCGAACATTTACGCCACCGAGATCTGCTTCGCCAGTGAAATCGATAAAGCCAATCAGCGCGTGAATGAGCGAGGATTTTCCTGCGCCACTGCGCCCGCGAATAATTAATGGTGCTCCAGGCTTAGCCTCACCGGAAAAGGGAGCAAGCGATACACCCGGAAGCAGCGGTTGCATATTCGTTAGCGTCAGAGTCGCGTGATGAGGAGCAGTCACATAATCGAAGGTTGGTTCTTCAGGAAAAAGTTGAAGAGATGGCTCCAGTACTCGCTTTGCATCCCAAATCTTTGCAATATGCGAGAAAGCGTTGGGGAGAGTACTCAAGCCATCGAAGATGGCGAGTGGCAGAAGAATGATGACGGCAACATTAATTCCGGCAAGGTGGTGGTTATGGAAACCATTGATTGCGCAAATAATTGCAAGAAGTATGGCTAAGCCGAGCAATTTCACATAGGCAGCTGAACCCAAACCCGATTTGCGAGCGTTACGAGATTCAATTTCGGCGATAGATATTTGCTTGCTATCGATTTCTTGGAGGAGCCGTTTGTCGAAGTCAAAAATCATCGCCTCCTCGACCATTGTTGTGGCCTGCATAATCTGATCAAAGATCTCACTCTCCAAGCGGCGTTGATGGCGTGAGCCGCTGGCAAATGAAGATAAAAGTGGAACTGCAAAACAGGCGAGGGCAAAGAGGCCCCCGACAATCTCGCCCGCAATTGGCAATAACGAGTAAATAATTCCTACACCGGCTACGCCTGCGATAACCGCTGAAATCCACGGGCTTGCAACTCGCAGCCAGAGATCTTGCAACGTTTCGACATCTCCGACCACCACTTGGATCGCTGCGCCACGGCGAACGGCGAGGAGTTCTTGGCTAGTACGATGGGTGAGGTTCTCGTAGATTCGAACTCGGAGATCACTTTGGGCGCCGAGTGCTGCTTTGTGTTCCACAATTCGACTGGCATATTTCACAACGCCGCGAGAGAGGCCAAAGAATCTCACTGAAACGATTGCTACTTCTAGAACAAGTACCGGTGGTCGAGTCGATGCCATGGAGATCAACCAAGCGCTACAAGCGAGCAAACCAATGGCGGCCATTAGTGAAAATGCACTTAAGAAAATTGCCACCGCAAAATATGAGAGCCGGCCTCGAATAATGGCGAGAATATTCTTCATCGCACCATCGCCATATCAATTACAGCATCTGCTGCAACACTGAGTTGTGGTCGGTGCGAGATCATAAGCACCATGCGACCTTCCTGCGCTTCACGCTTAATCACGGTAGCAATGATTTCTTCGGAGAGATC
>CAIXHZ010000077.1 GCA_903919375.1 uncultured Actinomycetes bacterium
TGCCCTTTAGAAGAAGTACTTGTTAAGTAGCGGATGAATAGAAACGGTACGCACGTAGATATCTGCAAACCAAACTCCAGCAAGTGAGATCCAAGCAAATTGCTGATGGCTATGGTTTAGCTTGGAAACGATTGTCCATGCCTTGTAGCGAATCGGATGTGCGCTGAAGTGACGCAAGCGGCCACCAACAGTGTGGCGACATGTATGACAAGAAGCTGAGTAGAACCAGAGGAACGTTGCGTTAGCAAGCAAGACTAAAGTTCCCACGCTCATGTGACCCCATTGGCCAGCTGGATTTCGGAACGCAAGGATGGCATCAATAGTAAGCAGAACATTGAAGACCAGACCGGCATAGAAGAAGTAGCGGTGCGCATTCTGCAAAATAAGTGGCGCTTTGGTCTCGCCGGTGTACTTGCTATGTGGTTCTGCAACTGCGCAAGCTGGTGGTGACATCCAGAAAGAGCGGTAGTAGCTCTTGCGGTAGTAGTAGCAGGTCATGCGGAAGCCAAGTGGGAAAATTAAAATGAAGAGTGCGGGAGAGAATGTTGCAGCCCCGAAGATATGGAAGTTCAAGAACGGTGAACCGAGAAGTGATGATCCCGGTACGCACTTACCCAAGCATGGTGAGTAGAACGGTGAGATCAGCGGCGAGACGTAGTAGTGCGCATTTTCAAATGCACGCCAGGTCGCATAAATGACGAATGAGATAAGTACCGCGAATGTGACGAGCGGTTGTAACCACCACTTATCGGTACGAAGGGTTCTCTCCGAGATCTTTGCTCGGGAGCTTGAAAAGACGCCAGTAGCCATGAGGAGAAGTCTGCTCCGACCCTGAAAGAAGTGCTAGATACTGCTGAGCGTGCAGGGCGTGAAGTCAGCCACTCTCTATGCGTAAGCCACGTCACTCAACAAAAAAGGCCCACCGAAGTGAGCCTTTATGGCGGAGGGCGTGGGATTTGAACCCACGAAGGTTTCCCTTGCCGGTTTTCAAGACCGGTGCACTCGGCCGCTATGCGAGCCCTCCGTGGTCAAACTTACCTTGTACACGCTTTCCTCACAAAACTGACCAACCCCTTCCCTAACTCTTCCCGCCTGACTAGCCTCGCCAACATGTCAAAACCTTCCCCAAAAAGTCCCAAAGGCGACGAAAACTCATCACGACCAGGCATGCTGACCTAGTAGGTCTCGACGAAAATGAGCCAAAGGTATATCCTTCTCCTGAATCCACCCCGTCGTCCTAGTTCGCTAGCACTGGCGGGGCTTTTTCATGGATAAACACTTAAAACAAGTTGCCGTTTTTATTGACTCACAAAACGTCTATATGCGAGCCCGGAGTATTTTCCGTTTAAACGGGAAGAACCACTGTGAGGGGCAAATCGATCCTCTTGAAGCTGGCCTTATTATTGCTAAGAAAATCAATTTGGCATGCGAGCTCTCGTATATACGTATTTATCGAGGGATTCCATCGAACAAAATAGATCCAAAGGGATATGGAGCAGTCAGAAAACAAACTTCAAAGTGGTCGGCTTCGCCTCAAGTTGAGACAGTTCTACGACCAATTCACTATCCTCGTAATTGGCCAAACTCAGATATCAAATTAGGCCTTCCGCGTGAAAAGGGAATCGATGTTGCTCTGGCAGTCGATTTCGTAGGACAAGCTGTTGAAGGGAAATTTGATATTGGAATCATTTTCAGCATGGACAATGATTTGAAACCGGCGCTCGAATATGTCGGAAAGAATTTCCCTCAAATCAATGTCGGAGTGGCCTCATGGTGGCCTGACGATGTTGAAAATGAAAAGAGTAGACCGAGCACAATCCAAGTTCCCAACATTGGGCTGTTAAATCTGCGACTCAACTCGTCTGATTACAAAGTTATTCATGATTCTATTGATTACTCAAGGTGAAAATTGTTTTGAATTCCCACCTGATAATTTCAGTATAGAATCGTCACTAATCCGCCCCGCCCTCCTAGTTCCCTAGCGCTGGCGGGGCTTTTTCATTTCAGCCGAACTCTAAATTTAAGCCCAGCCCTTACCTTTCTTAAATGCCGTGATCACATCGACCAAGATCTGGTGGTCAACTTCATGGGGCAAGCCAGAGACGATCGCGGCGCCGACAAACTTGCCGTCGGTATAGAGCGGGAAGCCGCCGCCGCAGACCGCTAAGTGGCCCGCTTTGAAGCCCATATCTTCTTCTTTCACACCCATTTCGTCAGCCTTTACGCGAAGAGCAAGTGAGCTGTGATGGGTCATATCTACGGTCCGAATCTTGCGGTCGATCCACTCATCATTATTCTGCGAAGTTCCAGGAAGTCCCACTTGGTAGATGCGCTGTTCGTCGAAGATAACGGCGACTGCCACTGGCTTTGACTCACTCTCGCCGCGCTTGCGAAGTGCTTCGCCTAGCTCAATAGCGGTTGCTTGATCCCAAGGCCCCTCGCCGATAACGAAATCATTGGCCATTAGCTCTTCATAGTTCGACATAGTTGCTCCTCTTAATTATTCGGAACTTATTGGTTTAGAAAGTTAAGCGGGGAGTTCGAGCAGTTTCTCGATGACGATGGCGACGCCATCATGGTTGTGGGGCTGCGCGACAAACTTGGCGTGCTTGGGTCCA
>CAIXHZ010000078.1 GCA_903919375.1 uncultured Actinomycetes bacterium
GGGCGAGCAGAACGTTAAGCATGTGCTCGTTGTTAAGCGCACTGGGCAAGAGAGTAATTGGGTTGAGGGGCGCGATATTTGGTGGCACGAGATTGTTGACCGCCAATCCGATGAGCACGAAGCAGAGGGCTTCGATAGCGAACATCTCCTCTTTATTCTCTATACCTCTGGCACCACTGCAAAGCCCAAAGGAATCTTTCACACCAGTGGCGGTTATTTAACCCAGGTCGCATATACACATAAGGCTGTCTTTGATCTCAAAGCTGAGAGCGATATCTATTGGTGTACCGCAGATATTGGTTGGGTCACCGGCCACTCATACATTGTCTATGGACCACTTGCCAATGGCGCAACCCAAGTGATGTACGAAGGAACTCCTGATACGCCAACCAAATCACGTATCTTTGAAATTATTGAGAAATATAAAGTTTCTATTCTCTACACCGCACCCACACTCATTCGCACCTGGATGAAATGGGGAGATGAATTTCCTAACTCCTGCGATCTCACCTCACTTCGCCTGCTTGGCTCGGTCGGTGAACCCATTAACCCAGAAGCGTGGATGTGGTACCGCGAAGTGATTGGCGGAAATCGTTGCCCGATCGTTGATACTTGGTGGCAGACCGAGACCGGTGCAATCATGATCTCGCCACTTCCCGGCGTCACTGCAACAAAACCCGGATCGGCAATGGCTGCCATCCCTGGCATCTCGGCCAAGGTTGTCGATGATGAAAAACGCGAACTCGGTAATGGCCATGGTGGTTATCTGATTTTGGACGAGCCTTGGCCATCAATGCTTCGTGGCATTTGGGGAGAGCCAGAACGTTATGCCGAAACATATTGGTCTCGTTTCAGAGATATTTATTTTGCTGGCGACGGCGCAAAGCTCGATGACGATGGTGCAATTTGGTTACTTGGTCGAGTCGATGATGTCATGAATGTTTCCGGCCACAGAATCTCCACCACTGAAGTGGAATCCGCCCTTGTCTCACATGAAGCAGTTGCTGAATCTGCAGTTGTTGGTGCTAAGGATGAGATGACCGGACAAGCGATTGTTGCCTTCGTCATTCTCCGCTCGGGAGTTGCCCACAAAGATGGCGATGTCTTAGTCAAAGAGCTTCGTGATCACGTCGCAAAGGAGATTGGGCCCATCGCCAAACCCCGCCAGATTATGGTCGTTGGCGAGCTTCCTAAAACTCGAAGCGGAAAGATTATGCGTCGCCTGCTTCGGGATGTTGCAGAAAATCGCGCCGTAGGCGACGCCACCACTTTGGCCGACCCTAATGTGATGCGACTTATCCAAGAAGGTTTGTCAGGTTTGTCAGGTTCGTCTCGAGAAGATTGAGCCGTATGGTTACTGCGGGTAATACCTGTAAAGGTATATTCTCGTCACATGGAACCGTTAAACGCCTCGGCGCTCATCGCTAGAGCACGTTCTGAGTCTGGGCTCACCCAATCGGAGTTCGCCAAGCGTGCTGGCACCTCTCAACCAGCCGTCGCAAGATATGAAGCAGGCA
>CAIXHZ010000079.1 GCA_903919375.1 uncultured Actinomycetes bacterium
AATAGGCCGAGGATTTAACTACATTATTTAACTGAAAAGTTAAGTGCTACGCGTTCACTGTGTGGTTCCCGAGTTACGGTCGGGAACTGTTAAATTTCTAAGTCGTAAATATTTAAACTTTAATGTTTAAAATTTACTGACATTGGAAATGCAACTGACTGACAACTCAATAGAGTTTCGGCGGCCATAGCGAGAGGGAAACGCCCGGTCCCATTCCGAACCCGGAAGCTAAGCCTCTCAGCGTCGATGGTACTGCAAGGGGGACCTTGTGGGAGAGTAGATCGCCGCCGGACATCATTTATAAAAGAGCGCCCTTGCTGCAGAAATGCACGCGAGTGGCGCTCTTTTTTTATGCTCTCGAATCTGCGACGAGTGCAATGGTTTCCATGAATGCAACGGTTCCCACGAGTCAACTATCCCCACGAGTCAACTATCCCCAGATTTGCTCTTCTGAATTTTTTGGCGCTGGCACACTGACTAATTTTCAGGGATGAGCCCATTAGAGAAGAGTTCGGAATTAGAGAAGAAGTCAAAGTTAGCGAAGAACTCGGAATTAGCGAAGAAATCAAGGAAGCTTACGAACCCAGAGCAGAGTGATGAATTGCCGCAGGCAATCAACGAAGTGCGCCTGATCGGGCGAATCTCCTCCGAACCAGTGACAAAGATTCTCCCATCTGGTGATCAAGTAGTGGAGTTTCGCTTGGTCGTGGGACGTCTTCCTTTCAGAGAGGGCAATGGGCCGCAGATCGACACCTTAGATATCGCGGCATGGAGCGCCAAGGCACGACGTTCTGCGCTCTCACAAAAGTGCAACACCTGGGTGGAGATTCACGGAGCTGTGCGCAGACGCTTTTGGCAGGCACCCACAGGTCTTGCCAGCCGTTGGCAGGTAGAAGCCACTGAAATCAAGCGTATTAAAGCTTCCTCGTAATTGTCTCAGGTAGGGTAAGGGCATGAATGAGATGACGGATTCAAATTCCATTTCCAGCGATGGCCAGATAGATGATCGCAACACAACATCCATCGATGCGATCAAAAATCGGATAGCTGCCATCAATTCGCTGCCGCTCGAAGAGCATTCTGAAGAGTATGAGGCTGTTCATGCTTCGCTTCAACGAGCTCTCTCTGAGATTGACGGAATTTAATTAGCACATGAAGACTCGACTCGATGCCGAATTGGTGAGGCGTGGTTTGGCGCGTTCGCGCGACCATGCTGCCGATCTCATTGAGTCTCGCTCGGTTTTAGTGACAGGGATTCCGGCATCTAAGCCGGCGACGCAAGTAGATGCTGAAACATCGATCACCATTCAAGGTGAACGCGATGATTTCGTCTCACGCGGTGGCCACAAGTTGGCAGGCGCACTAGATGCTTTCCCTGAAATCATCGTCGAAGGTAAGAGAGCCCTTGATGCGGGTGCATCTACGGGTGGTTTCACCGATGTAATGCTCAAGCGAGGCGTTGCATCAGTAATTGCAGTCGATGTTGGATATGGCCAACTTGCGTGGGAGATCCGACAAGATCCGAAAGTTACTGTCTTGGATCGAACCAATATTCGCCATCTCACCGTTGATCAGATTGGCGAACGAGTGGATTTGATCGTTGCCGATCTCTCCTTCATTTCGTTGACACTTGTTCTTCCAGCTTTTGCTGCACTCAGTAATGTCGATGCCGATATTTTAGTGATGGTCAAGCCGCAATTTGAGGTCGGTCGAGAGAAGCTCGGCGCAGGTGGCGTTGTACGCGATCCGGCACTTCGTCAATCTGCAGTACAAGAAGTTGCCGACTCTGCTTATGACATGGGACTTGGGTGCAAGGGAGTAGTTGCAAGTACGCTTCCAGGGCCGGCAGGAAATGTCGAATATTTTTTATGGTTGCGACGCGGGGCGCCGGCAATATCTGAAGAGGCAATCACAACCGCCATTACAGAGGGTCCGCAATGAGTAAAGCAGGAGGCGTAGGTCGATCCATACTGATCACGGTTCATCCAACTCGCGCTGATGCTGCGCAATTGGCAAATGAACTAAGTGCCGCTCTTATCACCGAAGGATTTACGATCTTTTCGAATAATCCCGCTCTTCTTCCTGAAAGTGAAATCTATTCCGAACAATCTGAGGTTGAATTAGTGGTTGTCCTCGGAGGCGATGGCACGATTCTTCGTGGCGCAGAACTCATTCGCAATCAAGGTGCCCCCATCATCGGAATTAATATGGGCAATGTTGGCTTCCTGGCAGAAGTCGATCGACCAAGTGTGGAGACGATTGTCGACGCAATTGTCACAAAGAATTATTCGATCGAATCGCGCCTCTTGCTCGCCTATACGGTCGAGCGGGTAGGCAAGGTTGTGGAGCGCGGCTGGGCATTCAATGAAATTACCTTGGAGAAGAGCCACGCTCAAATGGTTGAACTTTTCGTTCAAGTAGATGGCCGCCCGCTCTCGCGTTGGGGGTGCGATGGTGTCATTGTGGCCACTCCGACAGGATCCACTGCATATGCCTTTTCAGCGGGCGGGCCAGTGCTCTGGCCTGAAGTCGAGGCTTTAGTACTTCTTCCCCTTGCGGCTCATGCGCTCTTCTCGCGCCCTATGGTTATTGCGCCATCGTCAACAGTTGTCGTGGATATCGAATCGGAGAGTGCAGAACTTGCTGCCGACAGCATGCGTCGCTTCTCCTTGCAGGTAAATGATCGCATTTCAATTTCTCGTAATAATGTGCGGGTCAATCTCGCCCATATTGATAATGCAGGTTTCACTGACAGACTCGTGGCGAAATTTAGGTTACCGATCGAAGGTTGGCGTGGTGAACGGCGATAGTTCTCTCTCTGAGTTAAGCATTCGCTCATTGGGAGTTATCGAATCAGCGGAGATCGAATTCTCGTCAGGTTTAACTGTACTTACGGGCGAGACAGGTGCGGGAAAGACCATGGTCCTTACCGCTTTAGGTCTTATCTTGGGAGCTAAATCTGATGCTGATTTTGTGCGCCATGGGGCTGATCGTCTCTCGGTAAGTGCTCGGTTCGCACTCTCGGATGTGCTGCAAGAACGAGCCACCGAGCTAGGTGCCGAAATCGAGGACGGCGAAGTTCTCATCACCAGACAAGTCACACAACAGGGTAAGTCCAAAGTTTTGCTTGGGGGAGTCCCGAGCACGGCAACAACGATCTCCGAACTCGGAAGTGATCTCGTTGAGATTCACGGTCAGTCAACGTCTGGCCGGATCACAAAACCGGCAATTGTTCGGGAACTACTCGATAATTATGCTCAAAATGGCGCCTTGCTGGAGAATTATCAGATCACCTATCGAAGTTACATAGATTTGATTGAGCGAATTAAGGAATTGAAAGCGACGCTCGCCGACCGCGATCGGGAGATTTCGCTCTTGCAGGAGTTTGCCAAGGAATATGAAAAGGTATCGCCGCAGGAAAATGAGATTCTAGAGGTAGAGAATGAGGTATCTCGCTTAAGCTCTGTCGAAACGATCAGTGCTGAGGTTACTTCAGCGCTTAATAGTTTGAGCGATGAAGAATTTTCTGCGCTCAACGCTCTGGGTTCAGCGAGAAAGTCATTGGATACTGTGCGGGGCAAAGATTCAGAACTGGATCTTGTTATCGATCGTTTCCTTGATGCTCAATATGCCGTAGCAGAGAGCGCTTCTGAACTCTCTCGCTACCACGCTTCTTTGGAAGCAAACCCCTCTCGCTTTGAATATCTACAGCAACGAAAGTCTGAAATTGCACTCTTGCTGAAAAAATATGGCAAAGGGAGCGATCGGATTCAGGCCTACGAGGCAATCCTTCTCGAAGGTGCACAAGCTGCGTCGCGGTTAAAAGATCTCCAAGGAGGAGATCAACGAATTGTTGAGATGCAACGCGAAGCCGAGAAGATATTTTCTGATCTCGCAGTTGCTGCAACCAAACTCTCCAAATCCCGCACCGACGCGGCTGCCGCATTGAGCTTAGCGATTACCTCTGAACTCGGCGCACTCTCCATGCCGCACGCTGAAATAGTGATTGAAGTAGCCCAGAACAGCCTAGAAAACGCCACGTCCTATTCACTCTTTGGGGTCGATGAGATTCGCATTCTCTTTCGCTCACATAGCGCTGGCTCTTTCCTTCCGGTCGGCAAATCCGCAAGCGGTGGCGAACTCTCTCGCGTGATGCTTGCGATCGAGGTGGTGTTAGCGGGAGCCAAATCCATTGGTACATATATCTTTGATGAGGTCGATGCTGGAGTTGGTGGTAAGGCTGCCGTAGAGGTCGGACGTCGGTTGGCACAGCTGGCTCAGAATTCTCAAGTGATCGTAGTCACTCACTTGGCCCAAGTTGCGGTGTGGGCAGATACTCACCTGGTAGTTGCTAAGGCTGAGGATGGCCTTGTTGTTCGCAGCGGACTTCGAGTTGTAACCGGCGAGGAACGTACAATTGAAATCGCTCGATTACTTTCTGGGCAAGACGAATCGGCTTCGGCGCGTGAACACGCGGCCGAATTGCTCGATATGGTCGCCCAATCGATGATAAGTTAGCGGTCCATGACCACCTCTCATGTGACTAAGCATCTATTCGTTACCGGAGGCGTCGCCTCCAGTTTGGGTAAAGGTCTTACCGCCTCCAGTTTAGGTCGCCTCTTAATGGCACGAGGTGTGCGCGTGACGATGCAAAAGCTCGATCCCTATCTCAATGTTGATCCTGGCACTATGAACCCATTTCAACATGGCGAGGTCTTTGTTACAGATGATGGTGCTGAGACCGATCTAGATATTGGCCATTATGAGCGCTTTCTCAATCGCAACCTTCACGGGTCGGCGAATGTGACGACAGGTCAGGTCTACTCCAATGTGATCGCTAAAGAGCGTCGCGGTGAGTATTTGGGCGACACCGTTCAAGTAATCCCACACATCACAAATGAAATTAAGGAACGAATTCGCTCCATGGCTGGACCGGATATTGATCTGGTGATCACCGAAGTGGGTGGAACGGTTGGCGATATCGAATCTCAACCCTTCTTAGAAGCTGCTCGGCAAATTCGCCAAGATGTTGGTCGCGAAAATGTTTTTTATGTACACGTCTCTTTAGTTCCTTATATTGGGCCTTCGGGTGAATTGAAGACAAAACCAACCCAGCATTCCATTGCCGCCCTTCGCTCCATCGGAATCGCCCCAGATGCAGTAGTCATCCGCTCCGATCGGCCAATCCCAGAAGGAATTAAACGTAAAATTTCTTCGATGTGCGACGTTGATCTTGAAGCCGTTGTCGCGGCCGTTGATGCGCCATCGATCTATGACATCCCTAAAGTTCTCCATTCCGAAGGCCTCGATGGTTATGTGATGCGTCGTTTGAATTTACCCGGGGGAGAGGTCGTGTGGGGCGATTGGGAAGATCTGCTCGAAAGAGTCCATCATCCAAAGCATCAGGTGAGCGTCGCCCTAGTAGGTAAATACGTTGATCTCCCCGATGCTTATCTCTCTGTAACAGAAGCGCTCCGCGCTGGTGGCTTTGGGAATAACGCAAAAGTAAATATTAAATGGGTTCCCTCTGATCTCTGTGAGACACCTGCTGGAGCGGCCGAACAACTCGGCGGCGTGGATGCGATCTGCGTTCCTGGTGGTTTTGGAGTTCGAGGTATCGAAGGCAAGCTTGGCGCACTCACCTACGCTCGCGAAAATCAAATCCCGACTCTCGGTCTCTGTTTAGGTTTGCAATGCATGGTGATTGAATCGGCACGCAATATGGCAGGAATCGCAGGCGCTAGCTCGGCCGAATTCGATCCAGATACCACTCATCCAGTTATTTCCACTATGGCTGATCAAGAGGGAATCGTTTCGGGTGGCGGTGATCTGGGTGGCACTATGCGCCTTGGACTCTATCTCGCACATCTCACACCGGGATCGATCGTCTCGCAAGTCTACGGAGCCAGTGAAATTTCCGAACGCCATAGACACCGATATGAAGTAAATAATAAGTATCGTGATCAGATATCTGCAGCCGGACTTGTATTTTCGGGGCTCTCACCAGATGGTCACCTCGTTGAGTATGTTGAATTGCCACGAGAACTCCACCCTTATTACGTAGGTACGCAAGCCCATCCAGAGCTTCGTTCCCGCCCCACTGATCCACATCCACTCTTCTTAGGTTTAATCGCCGCCGCTATCGCCAAGCAAGGGTAGTTTCGAATAGCGAGCTCCACGATGAACAATGCAATAGCGAGTGAATTTCGAGATTACCTCACCTATATTTCGGTAGAACGTGGGCTCTCTCGAAATACGAGTTATGCCTACCAACGAGATTTATCGAAGTTTTCTCAATACCTTAATTCGCTGGAGCGATCAGTCGCGGATGTGAAGGTGGAGGACCTCGTTAATTTTTCTGCTTACTTGCGTTCTCAAGAATTGTCGGAGAGTTCAATAGCTCGTTGCGTTGTGGGAGTTCGTAACTTCTATCTCTTCTACTCTAAAGAGAAGAAAATCATAAATCCTGCCAAGGACTTTCACCCTCCAAGAATTCCGAAACGACTGCCTAAGGCGCTCTCAGTTGCTCAAATTTCTCTTCTGATGGATAGCGCGGAAATTGAGGGCGAGTTACTCTCCTTGCGAGATCGTGCACTTATCGAAATTCTTTACTCGACTGGCGCTCGAGTTTCTGAGATTGTCGATCTCACTCTGGCAGACCTTGCAACCATTGAAAACTCTATGTCAGTGCGACTGACGGGTAAAGGGAATAAGCAACGGGTAGTTCCGATCGGCACCTTCGCCAAACGTGCACTCGAGCAGTACCTCGTCAGATTGCGCCCAACGCTTGCCGGTAAGGGTCGTAGCGATGCACTTTTTCTTAATCAGCGTGGTGGAAAATTGACGAGACAAAGTGCATGGCAATTGATCAGTAACATAGCTACAAGATCAGGCTTGGAAGAAGTAGTTTCACCACATGCACTTCGTCACTCATTTGCAACTCATCTACTCGACGGGGGCGCCGATATTCGTGTAGTGCAGGAGTTGCTGGGACACGCATCGGTGACGACTACCCAGATTTACACACTCGTTACGATCGATAAATTGCGTGAGAGCTACTCAAGTGCGCACCCTCGTGCGCGCTAATATTTAACGACCGCGCAGACGCCTAGCAATAATGCTCTGATCGCCCTTTGTTTCAAGGTCAGCAATGATGATGGCTAGCGATTCGCGAACAATGCGACCTCGATCAACGGCCAAACCAAGATCACCGCGAAGGGCCAATCTGGCTTGCTCGAGATCATAGAGTTCTTCGGGGGATAGGTAGACAGTAATTTTTTCGTCATGACGTTCGCGACCGCTGGGTGAGCGATCAAAGGTATTTACGCGACGGCGAGCTGTTGTGCGCACTGCCTTCTTGTTCGTGGCGTTCGGAGTGGAAACTGGCGAAGCTATCTCTTCTGCATCGACAGATGCAGGAGAAGGAACTGCGGCAAGAGTTGTGGTCTGTCGGAATAGTTCATCTGCACCAGGCAGAGTTACGCGACGGCTCATTTTGATCCTCCTCGAGAGATTAATTCACGGGCTAATCGGCGGTAAGAAATTGCGCCAGGTGATGTGCTTGCATATGTGGTGATCGGTTCGCCTTTAACTGTTGATTCAGAGAATCGAACGGTGCGAGAAATAATAGTGTCGAGTAATTCTTTGGGAAATTCGTTATAGATCAATTCAAGAACTTCGCGACTATGGGCGGTCTTGCGGTCAAACATAGTGGCGAGAATTCCATAGACTTCCAATGAAGGGTTGGTGTTCTCACGAATCTTGTCGATAGTTGTCTTGACCAATCCCAAACCAAGAACGGCAAAGTATTCGCACTCCATCGGAATAAGCACTCCCGTAGAGGCGGTCAGCGCGTTGATAGTCAGTGTTCCGAGCGATGGTGAACAGTCGATCAAGATATCGTCATAGATGGAAAGTAGTGGCGCCAATATTTTGCGAAGTTTATGTTCCTTTGCGATCTCTGATACGAAGGCAGCTTCTGCTGCAGCAAGGTCAGCATGGCCGCGGATAAAATCGAGACCAGGGACATTGGATTTCACAATGAAATCAGCAGGATTAGCTGCAGAATCATTGAGGAGATACCAGATCGAACCGTATTGCTCTTTGATCTGCGCTGGTTTAATTCCGAGTCCGGTAGTCATGGAAGCTTGTGAATCGAAATCGATGAGGAGAACTCGGCGACCTAGTTCGGCCAAGGCAGCGCCTAAGTTGATGGTTGTTGTTGTCTTACCCACGCCACCTTTTTGATTAACAACAGAGATAACCTTCGCGCCTCCCTCGCCCGACCCCTTTGTGATCTCGGGAAATTCGATGGGAGAGTGTCCAAGTACAGCGGAGGTACTCGAGAGATCTTCGCCGCTATTTGTCGACTTAGCGTCTAAGCGAGATACCTGTGAATTCACATTTGCCATGTCGGGAATCTAGCCCTCTTGCGCAAAGGTGCGCAAACTCCTCTCAATCCACTACTTTGAGCCAGTGAGTGAGATCGAAGAGGCGGCGCCGGCGGATAGCGCTGTGCCTGTTGATCTCGCTGCTGATGCGGTCACCGATGAGTCAGCAGATCCAACAGCACCAGGCTTTTCCGTTCATTTAGCCAATTTTGAGGGTCCCTTCGACCTCCTTCTTCAGCTCATCGCCCGCCACAAGATGGATGTTACTGAGGTGGCACTCGGCGCCGTTACCGATGAATTTATCGCCTATATTCGCTCGCTAGAGGGCTCAGAAGAGGGTTGGGATCTCGATCAGACCACCGAATTTCTGGTCGTGGCAGCGACCCTTCTAGACCTCAAAGCAGCTCGATTGCTGCCTTCTGGGGAGATAGAGGATGAAGGCGACCTCGCGCTCTTGGAGGCCCGAGACATTCTCTTCGCCCGACTCCTGCAGTACCGCGCCTTCAAGCAGATTGCTGCAATCTTCGCCGAACGTATCGGCCGGGAAGAGAAATCCTTCGCTCGAGTCGTCGCCCTGGAGGGTCATCTCACCCAACTTCTTCCTGAAGTCCTCATTGGGGTAGGTGCCGATCGGTTTGCAGCCATAGCCCAACGAGTTCTCTCACCCAAGACCGTCCCGACGGTCACTATCGAGCATATTCACCGCCCACTAGTCAGCGTGACTGAGGAGGCGGTTCGAATCGTCGAGCAGCTTCGTAAGTCCCAGAGTTCGACCTTCAGAGGCCTGATCAGCGATGCAGACTCGACCTTAGTCGTCGTTGCTCGATTTCTAGCTCTCCTTGAGCTCTATCGTGAGGGCGTCTTGCGCTTCGAACAGGTTATCGCCCTGGGAGAGCTCCATATTTCATGGGTTGGAAGCCAAGATGGCGAGATCGAGGTCTCCGATGAGTTTGATATTCCACAAGTAGTACCTGAGAACGAGACAATTGAGGGAGAAAATGTCTAATTCTGAACTTAAGAGATCGCTCGAAGCGATCCTCATGGTCGTAGATGAGCCGGTTACAGAGATCATCTTGGCCCAAATCACCGAATTTCCTACCGAGGCCGTCCTCGAAGCTCTCCATGAGCTCGTTTCAGAGTACGCAGAGCAAGGACGGGGCTTCGAGCTTCGTCAGGTAGCCAATGGCTGGCGTTTCTATAGCCATCCTGACCTATCTGCCGTGGTCGAGAAGTTCGTGCTCGACGGTCAGCAGTCACGGTTGACTCAAGCCGCGCTGGAGACACTGGCAGTCATTGCCTACCGTCAACCCGTCTCGCGCGCTCGTGTCTCCGCCATTCGTGGGGTCAATGTTGAGGCGGTTATGAAGACCCTCATCACTCGTGGTTTGGTTGAAGAGGCCGGAATCGAGGGGGAGTCAGGCGCGATTTTGTATAAAACTACCTCGTTCTTCTTGGAAAAATTGGGCCTCAACCAAGTAGACGATCTTCCCGCGTTGGCGCCGTTCCTGCCAGATGTGGAAGGCCTTGACGAGGTTTTATCTTCGCTCACGGAGTAGTACCCTTATCTCTCCCGCTCCATCCGAATGGATAAAGCGATTGACGAAAGAGATTAACCATGGCCTTAGTTCGCCTTCAGAAAGTCCTCGCAGATGCAGGTATTGCTAGCCGCCGAGGGAGCGAAGAGCTCATTACTGCCGGTCGCGTAAGCGTAGACGGCAAGCAAATCACTGAATTAGGAACGAAAGTAGATCCAGAAAAGTCTCAAGTAGAAGTTGATGGTGAGCCAATATCACGTTCACAATCTAAGGTTTACCTTATTTTTAATAAGCCTGCTGGTGTTATTTCCACCATGTCAGACCCAGAGGGACGCCCCAACTTGGGGGACTACTTCACCAATCGCAATGAACGCCTCTTTCACGTCGGTCGGCTCGACCGCGAAAGTGAAGGACTTATCCTTCTTTCCAACGATGGAAATTTGGCCCACCGCGCCACCCACCCTTCTTATGGAATGGTCAAAAAGTATCTCGTTGAAGTAGCAGGCGCCTATGGACGAGATGAAGAGAAGGCGCTGCTGAAGGGCGTTGAACTTGAGGATGGTCTAGCACGAGCTCTCGAATTGACCTTGCTGCGCAGTATCTCACCCAAGCATCACTGGATCGAGATCTCGATTCACGAGGGCCGTTTCCATATCGTGCGGCGGATGTTCGACGCTTTGGGCGCTGAGGTCATTCGCTTGATCCGGACAGATTTCGGCCCACTCTCATTGGGGGAGACAGCGGTTGGTCGATGGCGTGTGTTGGGTGAGGTTGAGATCGATAACCTCTTTAATGTTTTAGAGTTAAAGCGATAAATCTCAACAATGAATATGGTTTCATTAATTTATCGACTTTATAGAGTCCAGTTTGATCTCTATTTGTCGATAATAGCGCGCTTCAAATTCTCTGGATTATCAGTTTATCGACTTTCATCTCTCTCGGCTTCCGAAGGTAAGAATATTGTCGATATTCTCAAAAATGGTTTTATAGATAAACTTATTAACAAACCAAACTCTTTAAATACAATCGCATCTGCATCTTGGGAAGGTAGCCTTGGACTATGACGGTACGAGCTATTCGCGGAGCAACCACCCTTACCTCCGACAAGATCGATGAGATGGGCACTGCGGTCGTCGAACTCCTTGAATCGATCTTGTCTGCCAATTCTCTCGACTTGGCTGAGATCGTCTCTATTATCTTCACCTCAACTCCCGATATCCATAGTCAATTTCCGGCCACCGCCGCTCGCGCCCTTAAGCCCGAAATTCTGGGAAATGTGCCGCTGTTATGTGCTCAAGAGATGGATGTTCCGGGTGCGCTTGCTTTGACTATTCGCACACTGGTTCACGTCAATACTGAGCTCACTCAGGCTGAAATGAAGCATCAATACCTTCGTGGCGCAGTTGTATTGCGCCCAGATATTGCTCGATGAGCGTTCGATCAGCCCGAATAGTGGGCAGCGGACTGATAGGCACCTCAATTGCTTTGGCACTTGCCACGCAAGGTGCGCAGGTCGAAGTGGTCGATATCGATCCGGACCATGAACTCTTGGCCGCTCAATTATTGGGAAATCCAGGGGGGAAGCTTGCGGATCCAGAACTCGTCATCATTGCAACGCCGCCAGCAGGGACACTCTCTGCACTTTTATCGCAATTCGATGAAAATCCTCAATCAATATTTATAGATATCAGTGGTTTAAAATCTGAACTTATACCTCAGGTAGAGAAATTTATGGAGATAAGTCGTCGCTTCTGCGCAACGCATCCCATGGCCGGACGAGAGAAGAGTGGACCCGAGAGTGCGCGGGCAGATCTCTTCGATGGTAGGGCTTGGATTATGGTTCCGACATCGGCCACAGCTCCTGACATTTACGCCTACGTGCAGAACTTCATTGAAAGCTTGGGAGCTACTGCCTATCAGATGTCGGCGACTGAACATGATTCAGCTATCGCCTCGATCTCACATATGCCCCAACTCTTGAGCACGTTGATGGGGAGTTCGATCTCCAACACACCCGATAGCGCTCTCACGCTGGCGGGACAGGGTCTGCGTGATGTCACCCGCTTGGCGGGCTCGGATTCGCAGCTATGGAGTGAGCTCTTCCTTCACAACCGCATAGAGCTGTTGCCAAGAATCGCTGAATTGGTCACTACCTTGGATCTCTTAGCGCTGGCTCTAAATAATGGAGATCAGGAAGCGGTGGCAAATTTCCTTCGTGAAGGAAATATTGGCGCTGCGCGAATTCCCGGAAAGCATGGCGCTAAGAATCGCGACTACACATATCTTCCCATCGTGATTGATGACAAACCCGGACAACTCTTTTCCATCTTCGCACTATGCAAAGAAGTTGATGTCAACGTTGAAGATCTCTCGATCGAACACAGCCCCGGCCAAGAGAGTGGTCTTGTCACTCTAGCGTTAAGCGCATCCGATGCGATCAAGTTACATACTCATCTCCTTCAAGCCGGTTGGAGTGCGCACGCCCCACGCAAGTGATCTTCTCACTCTCATAAAAAGTTTTATTCCCACAAACAGTAAGGTTCTCTCATGTCAGCAATAGTCGTGGCCATTGATGGTCCGAGTGGTTCTGGAAAATCCAGCACTGCAAAAGCTTTAGCTCTGCGCGCTTCATGGAGCTACCTCGATACTGGTGCGCTCTATCGTGCTGCAACATATCTCGCTCTTCGTGAAAACGTAACGCAAGCGTGGGAAATTATTGCTGCGATCAAGAATAATGAAATTTCCTTCAACGGTGATGCAGCTGATCCACGAATATTTTGTGGAGAAATCGACATAACGACTGATATTCGCAGCGCACGAGTCACTGACAACGTTTCGCAATTCGCTGCCTTGCCTGAATTACGTTCGTATCTTGTAGATCTTCAACGTCGTTTTATCGATGCGGCCGTTGGTGGCATTGTTGTTGAAGGACGCGATATCGGAACGGTGGTTGCCCCAGAAGCTGATCTCAAAGTTTTCCTCTATGCAGATTTACAGGCCCGCGCCCTTCGCCGCGAAGCAGAGCTAGCCGGAGACCACGATGTTGATGACGTGGCAGCTTCATTGGATTCGCGCGATCGTATTGATTCCACTCGCGCAGCATCACCGCTTCGCCCCGCATCCGATGCGCTCGAATTAGATTCCACGCTCCTCGACTTAGATGAAGTCGTTGAAATTATTTGGGAATGGCTCAAGCGCCGTTCGCTCCTCGGTCTTCCGACTGTTGCGATCATTGGTCGCCCCAATGTGGGCAAATCCACCCTTGTTAATCGCATCATTGGTCGCCGCGAAGCAATTGTTGAAGACCGTCCAGGAGTGACTCGCGACCGCGTCAAGTACGAGGCAGAGTGGAATGGTCGAACATTTTTGGTTATCGATACCGGGGGTTGGGAAGTCAGTCCTGAAGGAATCTCCGAAAAAATTACCTCCGGATCGGAAATGGCGATTCGTGAGGCCGACCTCGTTATGTTTGTGGTCGATGCACAAGTAGGCGCGTTAGATGAAGACTCTGCACTTGTTGATTTATTGCGCAAGAGTGGAAAGAAAGTTTTCCTCGTTGCAAATAAAGTTGATGGACCAGTCGAAGAACTTGATGCGCATGCGCTGTGGAATTTAGGATTAGGGGAGCCGCATTTTGTCTCTGCTCTCCATGGCCGCGGCGCCGGTGATCTGCTTGATCTTCTCGTTCGTGAACTTCCAGAAGTGGGTTCTGAACAACCAGATGACGGATTTAGACGGGTAGCAATTATCGGTCGTCCCAATGTAGGTAAATCAAGTTTGCTCAATATTTTGGCAGGGGAGTCGCGCGTCATTGTCGACGATGCCGAAGGAACAACCCGTGATCCAGTCGATGAGCTCATTGAGATCGCCGGTCAAACGTGGCGGTTTATTGATACCGCAGGAATTCGTAAACGCTTTAGTCAAGCATCAGGCACTGATTACTACGCCTCCCTTCGCACAGCAATTGCACTTGATCGCGCCGAAGTTGCTGTGATTGTGCTCGATGCATCCGAGCCATTAACTGAGCAAGATATCCGAATTGTCACAATGGCAGAAGAAGCTGGTCGCGCTCTCGTGATTGTGATGAACAAGTGGGATATGGTCGATGAAGATCGACAGAATCAATTGGATAAAGAGATGGAACGACAACTCGAACGCTATCCATGGGCGCAACGAGTTAATCTCTCTGCGCGCACCGGCTGGCACCGAGATCGACTTGCACCTGCACTTCGTACCGCACTCCACTCGTGGGAGAAGCGTGTCCCCACCGCCAAACTCAATGCCTTTTTGGGTGCGCTCATCGCAGCGACTCCGCCACCGGTTCGTTCGGGCAAGCAGCCAAAAATTCGCTTTGCAACTCAAGCCGCGATCTCGCCTCCTAAGTTCGTCGTCTTTGCCAGCGATTGGGTAGAGCCTTCCTACCGCCGCTTTATTGAGCGTCGGCTCCGCGAGGAGTTCGGCTTCCCAGGTACGCCTGTAGAAGTTGTCGTAAAGGTTAAGGAACGCGATTAAGTGAAGCGAAACGGCTAAATCCCACCTATGGATGCAGGAATCTGGACTATTCCCAATGGAATTACGGGGCTGAGGGCTCTTGGAATTCCACTCTTTCTCTGGGCCTACATCAGCCTTGACCGACCGGGGCTTGCTTTTGCGATTTTGGCTTTCGGCGCGATCACAGATTATCTCGATGGGAAATTGGCGCGACTCTTGGGGCAAGAGTCAACCATTGGCGCAGCGTTAGATCCTGCGATTGATCGCCTGTACATCATCTCCACGCTCCTCGCATTGGCGGATAAGAACGTCATATCGTGGACCTTGGTCGTGATTCTGGTAGCTCGCGATCTCTTGGTTGGTCTTGTACTTATTTATATGAAGAGGCACCAGCGAGGCCTATTGCCAGTAACTTATTTAGGAAAGGCTGCGACCTTCAATCTTCTTTATGCCTTCCCGTTGCTTCTTCTGGGCGGTTCGAGCGGTTTTGGTCGAATTGCGCGAATTTTTGGGTGGAGTTTTGCCATTTGGGGAGTGGGCCTATACCTTCTGACAGGACTCCAGTACGCCTATAGTGGCCTTCGGAGAAATCATGGACGTCAGGGAAATCCTGAAATGAAATGGAATGGGGAGTACTAAATGTCGAACGTACCAAGCGAACTCAAGTACAGCAAAGAGCACGAGTGGGTCGCAACAACGTCAGTTGCAACGATCGTGCGAATTGGAATTACTGACTTCGCCCAAGGAGCGCTCGGCGATATCGTCTACATCCAACTTCCTAAAGTAGGTTCCACTGTTGCGGTAGATTCAGTCTGCGGCGAAGTGGAGTCAACCAAGAGCGTCTCAGAAATTTACGCACCGGTGAGTGGAAAGATCGTTGCAGTCAATACCGATCTCGATAAAACCCCTGAATCGATTAACACCGATCCGTACGGCCAAGGTTGGATTGCTGATATCGAAATAGCTGGCGATCTCTCACATCTCTTGAGCGCCGCAGATTACACAACTCTCACGGCATAATTTCCCACTTGACCTAATCCTCGCACTCTCCTAGTGTGAGCCTCTAGTTGATCCTCACGGTTATTCCTATCCGTGAGCTAGGATCACAAATGTCTTGAGGTTTGTTAAGTGAGTGAGGGGAGTAGATCTGATGCAGAGCGAGAGTAGCCTCCCCACTTCCGATAACTCTTCGAACCAGAACGAATTAACAAGCACGATTCATCTCTCAGCCCTACGAGCCCTGCCCGCAGAGAGCGCTGGTATTGAGTCAAAAATTTCAGAACTCTCCACTGAAGACCGTGCAATTGTCGAAGCCCTCTCACCGCATAGTGCGATGTTGATCGTGCTTGCAGGTCCTAATCGGGGTGCACGCTATTTGATCAACCAGGCGCTCACTACCATTGGGCGAGACCCGGCCTCAGATATTTCACTCGATGACATCACAGTCTCTCGCAAGCATTGCACTATCGCGTTATCTCAGGAAGGTGGCTTCACCGCCACGATAAGTGATCTCAAAAGTTTGAACGGCACCTATGTAAATGCCATCGCGACCACTTCCACTTCCCTGAAGAGTGGCGATGAAATTCATGTAGGAAAGTATCGATTGACCTATTTTCCAGCGCTCAATAATCAGGGGAGTAAGTAATGGCAGTTCCAGCTCGTGCCTATCTCAGCATCGGTGAAGTACTTAGTAAGTTGCGTGGAGAGTTCTCAGATATCACTATCTCGAAGATTCGCTTTCTAGAATCTGAAGGTCTCATTGAGCCGCAGCGCACTCCATCGGGCTATCGCAAATTCACCAATGTTGATCTCGAGCGATTGCGCTATGTCCTCTCTGCTCAACGTGATCAATACCTACCATTACGCGTTATCAAAGAGAATCTCGACGCGATGGATCGCGGCCTCACTCCGGCGGCGCAAGGCGGTCTAGCTACACCTTCGGTAAGTGGGCCACGCCTGGCAACTGTCGATGGTGAATTTGCGCCATCTAATTTCGCACCCGTTGCTGATGTTCGCCTCTCGCGCGAGGAACTCTTGTCAGCCTCCGCGCTGGATGATGCTCAACTTTCCGAACTTGAATCCTTTGGTCTTATCACTATTCATGGCCGCTATTACGACGGAGAATCACTACTGGTTGCTAAAGCAGTTGCTGAGATTGCAGCGTTTGGAATCGAAGCCCGCCACTTACGCTCCTTCAAGACTGCCGCCGATCGCGAGATCGGCCTAGTCGAACAAGTCATTACCCCACTTCTTAAGCAAAAGAGTTCGGATGCAAAGGCGCGTGCTGAAGAAGTGACGCGCGAGCTAGCTGCGCTATCCGTACGCCTGCACGCTGCGCTGGTTGCAGCGGGATTACATCGACTTCGCTAATGCCCCTCTCTTCCTCCGAATATCTCTCATGTTAGAAGAACTTCGCCCGATGGAAGTTGTGGGAGTTCGAGTGGAGATGCCATCGAATCAACCGATTATTCTCGTTAAAGAGATTGATGGAATTCGATACCTCCCTATCTGGGTCGGCGCTGTAGAGGCGACGTCTATCGCCTTTGCTCAACAAGGTCTCACCCCAAACCGGCCGTTGACGCATGATCTCTTGGTCAACGTTTTGGAGCATTTCGATCAGAAGATCAGTTCGGTGCACCTGACCGCGATTACAGATGGCGTCTATTTTTCGGTCATCAATTTCCTGGACGGCACTTCGCTATCGGCTCGCCCGAGTGACTCGCTTGCTCTGGCTATTCGGGTGGGAGCTCCGGTACTGGCGACCCAGCAACTCCTCGTGGATGCGGCTATTGAAATCCCCGAGCAGGCTGATGATGAGGTGGAGGCCTTTCGCGAGTTCTTGGATCAGATCAATCCCGAGGATTTCGCCTCCTAATAGGTGTGAATTGAGGCTCAAAACTCTTCAGTTATAGTTGAGGGTTAGGGAGTGTCGAAACACCAATTTCGCTATCGCTAGTTCTACGATGAAGGCATTGAATCTGCCATCCCCAGCAGAGGACCTTCCCCCAAGAAGTGAGTACTTATGTCAGCGAATTTAGAATCGAGCCACAGCGATATTGGCTATCGCGGACCAACTGCCTGCCAAGCAGCTGGGATCACCTATCGACAACTCGATTATTGGGCACGCACTGATTTAGTTGTTCCCAGCGTCCAGGGAGCGAGCGGCTCCGGTTCGCAGCGACTTTATAGTTTCCGCGATATCTTGGTTCTCAAGATAGTTAAGCGCCTACTCGATACCGGCGTATCTCTACAAAATATTCGATCCGCTGTGGATCACCTTCGCGATCGCGGCATTCAAGACCTAGAACGCATGACTTTGATGAGCGATGGCGCCTCGATTTACGAGTGCACAAGTCCAGATGACATCATCGACCTACTTCAAGGTGGCCAGGGCGTCTTTGGCATTGCCATTGGCAAGGTCTGGAGTGAAGTGGAAGGCACTTTGGCGACCCTGCAGGGCGAGCGGATCGGGGATGGCGAGATCGCCGTCACATCCGAAATTGAGAGTGGGGATGAATTGGCGATGCGTCGAAAGCGCAAAGGAGCCTAAAACTCTTTATTCTTACCCCATAGTTACTTGGAACGTGCCAAGTAGTTGCAAGGCGATAACCGCCTGATGATTTGGGGGAGTGATGAGCGAAGTTCGATCCCGTTTTGAAGACCGACATATTGGTCCCAATGGTGATGATGTTGCGCAGATGCTTCGTGAAATTGGCGAGAGTTCACTCGATGCCTTTATCGCTCGCGTTGTCCCGGAAAATATCGTCATCGGTGAGAGATTGGAAACGCTCCTTCCCGATGCAATCTCTGAAGTCGAAGCTATCGAAGAGCTACGTGCCTTAGCAGATAAAAATTCAAGCACTAAGTCTTTTATCGGAATGGGTTACTACGGTTCCATCACTCCGCCAGTAATCCTTCGCAACGTTCTGGAAAATCCATCGTGGTACACCGCATACACGCCTTATCAACCCGAAATTTCACAAGGACGTCTGGAAGCGATCTTCGCTTTCCAAACGGTGGTCTGTGATCTCACTGGTCTACCTATCTCTAACGCATCCATGCTCGATGAAGCAACCTCAGCCGCCGAAGCCATGACACTTGCTCGTCGCAATTCATCACATTCAGATGGCGCGCATTTTGTTATTGATAAGAATCTTCATCCACATATCAAGGCGGTTATCGAAACTCGAGCAAAGCCACTCAAAATTTCAGTCATCGAATCCGACATGAACTTTGCAAGTTTGGAGAGGATTGACGGCGAAGTATTTGGAGTTGTTGCTTCGCAGCTTTCTACTTTTGGCGAGGTTATTGATCTCGCGCCGGTGGTTTCTTTTGCGCAGTCCAAGAGTGCAACATCGATTGCAGTCGTCGATCTCTTTGCCCTCACACTTCTCAAATCTCCCGGTGAATATGGTTTTGATGTTGCGGTGGGTAGCGCACAGCGCTTTGGAATTCCTATGGGATTTGGTGGGCCGCATGCCGGATTTATGGCAGTGCGCACTGGCTTAGAGCGTTCAATTCCTGGTCGATTGGTTGGTCAGAGCGTTGACACTCACGGAAATCCAGGGTTCCGATTGGCTCTCCAAACACGCGAGCAACATATTCGCCGCGACAAGGCGACCTCGAACATCTGTACCGCACAGGTTCTCTTAGCGGTCATGTCTGGTTTCTATGCCATGTGGCATGGTCCCGCTGGTTTGCGCGCGATCGCCGAGCGAATCACTACACAGACGCAATCTCTTCGGTCAGCTATCAGTGCGAGTGGGGGAGCGGTGTCTGCGGGGGCAATCTTCGACACCTTTACTGTCTCTGGAGTTAAAGCAGATGATGTTCTCAGCAAAGCTGTTCAGGCTGGCTATAACTTGCGAAAAGTGTCAGATGACACGGTAGGCATTTCTTTAGATGAGACTGTTGTCGAACGTGATCTGATTGCACTTGCAACAATATTTGGAGCGACTTTTGCACACCAGGGGAGTGAAGGAATTGATGGGGCTGCGCTTCGGCAGAGCGCCTATTTAACGCATCCACTCTTCAATACTCGTCACTCTGAAACCTCGATGTTGAGATATCTGCGAGCCCTTGCAGATCGCGACTTAGCCTTGGATCGCACCATGATTCCGCTCGGTTCATGCACTATGAAGCTCAATGCAACAACGGAGATGATTCCAGTAACGTGGCCAGAATTTTCTGGATTGCATCCATTCGCGCCAGCACATCAAAGTGCAGGAATGCGCGAACTCATTACGCAATTGTCGGATTGGCTTGTAGCAATTACTGGTTATGACGCCGTTTCGTTACAACCAAATGCTGGATCGCAGGGGGAGTTCGCTGGCCTTTTAGCTATTCGCAATTTCCTCGATAGCTCAGGCCAACATGAACGTGATATTTGTTTGATTCCTTCCAGCGCGCATGGAACAAATGCCGCCTCTGCTGTAATGGCGGGAATGAAAGTTGTCGTTGTTGCTTGTGATGAGCATGGCAATGTCAGCGTTGATGATTTGAAAGCAAAGATTGTTGAATATTCTGGAAGCATCGCGGCTCTCATGGTTACTTACCCATCTACACATGGTGTATTTGAAGAAGCGATCTCTGAAATCTGCGCACTTGTTCATGATGCAGGTGGACAGGTCTATGTAGATGGCGCCAATCTCAATGCTCTTGTGGGATTAGCGCAGCCTGGTAAGTTCGGCGCGGATGTTTCGCACCTTAATCTGCATAAGACTTTCTGTATTCCACATGGCGGCGGGGGACCAGGTGTAGGACCCGTGATCGCAAAGCAGCACCTTGCGCCATTCTTGCCTAACCATCCACTTGATGCTTCGGCTGGCCCATTAACAGGACCGGGGCCGGTAAGTTCGGCGCCATTTGGTTCAGCAAGCATCTTGCCCATTTCTTGGGCATACATTCGTATGATGGGTGGTGCAGGACTCACTCGCGCAACTCAAGTGGCGATTCTCTCTGCGAATTACATCGCTCAGAAACTCGATCCGCATTTCCCCGTCCTATACAAGGGTCAGCATGGCTACATCGCACATGAGTGCATCTTGGATCTTCGCGAGATTACAAAGAACACCGGTGTAACCGTGGATGATGTGGCAAAGCGTCTTATGGATCATGGCTTCCATGCGCCAACGATGAGTTTCCCAGTTCCAGGAACACTGATGATTGAGCCAACGGAGTCAGAAGATATCGTCGAGATTGAACGCTTTATTAGCGCGATGGTCTCCATTCGCGCCGAGATCGCCGATATTGAAAAGGGAGAGATTTCACATGAGCAATCACCTTTAGCCTTCGCACCTCACACATCTGCAGATCTGGTACGAGCTGATTGGGATCGCAGTTATAGCCGTGAAATTGCAGCCTTTCCTAATGGCAACGATGTAGAAATCGGCAGATCCGGAAAATATTGGCCAACAGTTGGTCGTATCGATGGCGTCTTTGGCGATCGCAATTTGGTCTGCGCCTGCCCAGCGATTGAAGACTTAGCGATCAATTAATCGGCCATGGATTAATTTGACTGGTTTTGATCTGGCTGGGAGAGCGCGA
>CAIXHZ010000080.1 GCA_903919375.1 uncultured Actinomycetes bacterium
AATGAGCGCCGTAACTCCCACAACTTCTGTCACAGGCGTTGGTAGCGAGACCATTCTTAAAGTTGAGAATCTCACCAAGTACTTTGAATCACAAGGTGGCCCATTCTCACGCACTAAGAGCGTTGTAAAAGCAGTAGATGGCGTCTCCTTTGAAGTAAAGCGGGGCGAGACGGTCGGCCTCGTTGGTGAATCAGGCTGCGGTAAGACCACAGTCGGACGAACCGTTTCTCGTCTCTATGACCCAACATCAGGTGTTATTGATTTCAACGGCACAGATATCTCACATCTCAAGGGCAATAAACTCAAAGATATTCGCTCAAGTTTGCAGATGATTTTCCAAGATCCATACTCATCCCTCAATCCCAAGCAGACCGTGGGAAAGATCATCGAAGCCTCATTCAAGATCCACAATATCGAGCCCGAGGGCGGAACAACTGCTGCGATCAAAGATCTGCTAGCACGTGTAGGACTCAACCCAGAGCACGTTAATCGCTTCCCACATGAGTTCTCCGGTGGCCAGCGTCAACGCATTGGAATCGCACGCGCCATTGCACTACGCCCACAACTCATCGTCTGCGATGAGCCAGTATCGGCGCTCGATGTTTCGATTCAGGCGCAGGTCGTCAATCTTCTCGATGATCTCCAAGATGAATTTGGAATGTCCTATCTCTTTATCGCCCACGATCTCTCTGTCGTACAGCACATCTCTGATCGTGTTGTCGTGATGTATCTCGGCAAGATCATGGAAGTAGCCACAACCGAGGAGCTCTTCGCAAATCCACGTCACCCATATACAAAGGCTTTGCTCTCTGCTGTTCCAATTCCAGATCCAGATATCGAACGCAAGCGCGATCGCATTATTCTTCAGGGAGATCTCCCTAGCCCAGCAAATCCACCTTCAGGGTGTGTATTCCGCACTCGTTGCTGGAAGGCAACTGAGAAGTGTGCAACCGATGTGCCCGAGCTATTGACTATTGGCTCTCGCCAATTTGCTTGCCACTATCCAGAAAATTAATTCTTGATGGAGGCTTCTAAAAGTGAGAAGCGCAGTCACCTACTTCTGCTGATCGTTCTCGGCTCGCTCACCGCATTTCCAGCGATCTGCACCGATATGTACCTGACCGCCTTTCCCACGATTGCACATCAGTTCGGGGTTCATATCGCCGATATGCAATTAACTCTCACTACCTCCTTGATCGGTACCGGCTTTGGCCAGATCATCTATGGCCCATTGTCGGATCGATACGGTCGAAAGCGTCCGATGCTCTACGGGATTGCGCTCTTTTTAATCGCCACTATCTTCTGCGCCCTCTCCACCAATCTCTCCAGCATGATCTTCTGGCGCTTCTTCCAAGCTCTGGGTGGGTCAGCAGCCGTTGTCATTGCCCGAGCTGTGGCTCGAGATCGATTTAGCGGCGATGAGCTCTCCAAGGCGATGTCTGGCATGAGTATGGTCTTTCTGCTCTCACCCATTCTGGGACCTTCACTGGGTTCACTCATCCTGCACTGGGGGAGTTGGCCCTGGATCTTCTACGCCCTCGTCTTCTTTGGAATCTACTGCTTTATCGCCGTAATGCGACTAGAAGAGAGTCATCCGGCCGATAACCGCAATAGCCATGGCTTTGTCAGAGTCGCAGTC
>CAIXHZ010000081.1 GCA_903919375.1 uncultured Actinomycetes bacterium
AAGAGTTCAATGGCCGCGGTTCCTGAGTCTGCCACGATTACTTCGAAGCCTTCACGGCCGAGTAGATAGGCCAGCGCATCTGAGAATGATGCTTCATCTTCGACAGCCAGGATCTTGGTCATGATTTGTTGCCTTCCGATTGCGACGATAGTTCGAGGGAAATATTTTCTAGGATATGTGGAATTCGAATGGTGAAAGTGCTGCCAGCACCTTCCTTGCTCCAGACTGAAACATCGCCACCATGATTGGTGATGATGTGCTTAACGATAGATAGCCCCAAGCCAGTTCCGCCGGTTAAGCGAGATCGAGCAGGATCAACGCGATAGAAGCGTTCGAAAATTCGCTCAAGGTCTTTCTCTGATATTCCAATGCCTTGGTCAGAGACAGATACTTCACAAATTTCACCAGCATCACGAATAGTTATCGCTACCCGAGTGCCCTCTGGGCTGTAATTAATGGCATTTTCGATGAGGTTATGGATTGCCATAGTGATCTGATTGCGGTCACCATTAATTTGAGCTACACAATTCGAATCAAAGACAATCTCAATTTTCCTAGTTTCGGCATTTATGCGAGAGAGATCGATTGCTTCTTGGGCACTTTCATCAATGGAAAAGTTGTGTCCATCCACAAGCGGATCGTTATCTTGCAATCGAGAGAGGTTAATAATTTCTTGAACTAAATCAGAGAGACGTTTTGCTTCAGTCTGCATTCGGTTGGCAAATCGCGCAACCGCCTCTGGGTCGTCACTAGCGCCAAGTACGGCTTCGCTTAAAATTGAGAGCGCGCCTATGGGAGTCTTGAGCTCATGCGAAATATTTGCCACAAAATCTCGCCGAATGGAATCGAGGCGTCGCGCTTCACTGTCATCGAAAATCAAAATCGAAATCAGACCATCGCTTCCAATGGGAGCAACTTTAATAAAGAGGTCATGTGTTCCAGCGCCGATTGGTCCACGAGGTAATTCAAGCGTTGCCTCTTGCGAGCGCCCAGTGCGCCGCACGGTGCGAACCAAATCAAGGAGCGGTTGACTTAAAATTCGCTGATCTTTCACAATATTGAAATTTTGTATTCCATCTGAGTTATAAAGAACGCTGCCGGAAGCGGTGAGAATCAAACTTTCGGCATCAAATGCTCGGAGCAGATCAAGCACCTCTGGGGTGAGGATCGGGGTTTCCTCTTCAGAAAAGAGCGGGGCCGTTGGCCGACCTGCACTTCTCCGAAGGAATGACATGTGCTCATCGTAGGATCCTTCAGGTGGCCTCCCCTACTGAATACGGTCTTTCAGGGGCTAAAACCTAAATCTTTGCTATTTGTTAAAGACCTGTTCATAGTCGATGTCGGCACTAAGGCGAGGTCAGGTTAAACTGCTCCCATGCGCGATATATTCCACGAAGAGCTCGATGGCATAAGCCAGAGCCTCCTTCAAATGGCCACTTTAGTCCGCTCCGCTATGACTGATGCAACTAAAGCCCTTCTTACCCCAGACTTAGCACTTGCCGAAAAGGTTATTGAAGAAGATTCCATTATCGACAGCATCCAACACGACCTCGATGCGCGCACCATCAATTTGATTGCTCGCCAGCAACCTGTCGCCTCAGATCTTCGCACCTTAGTTGCTTCACTTCGCATGAGCGCAGACCTTGAGCGGATGGGCGATCTCGCGCACCACATCGCTAAGCAGGCGCGTATGCGTTATCCCAACGTTGCTGTACCTAGTGAATTGATTCCCATTATCAATGAGATGGATAAGGTCGCGTCACGTTTGATCGACAAACTCTCCGCTGTTATGGAGCATCGCGATACCGTTCGCGCCCTTGAGATCGAAAGCGATGATGATGAGATGGATCGCCTCCATCGCAAATTAATTGGCACACTTCTCGACGACAATTGGGCTCACGGCATTGAAGCGGCGATCGATATGACGCTTTTGGGTCGTTACTACGAACGTTGCGCAGACCATGCAGTCTCAATTGCTCGTCGCGTTTACTTCAGCGTTACCGGCGAATTCGCCCCTATCGCTGAATAGCAAACTCCCTTACTTCTTACCCTGATTCGCTACCGCTTCAATAGCGGCCTTGGCTGCCTCTGGATCTAGATATTCGCCACCCTTTGTGGTGGGTGTGAAATTCTCATCAAGTGTGTAGAGAAGTGGGATACCAGTTGGAATATTTAAGCCGGCAATAGCTTCATCAGATATTCCATCGAGATGCTTCACAAGTGCGCGAAGTGAGTTTCCGTGTGCGGTAACCAAGACAGTCTTATTGGCCTTGAGATCAGGAATGATTGATTCACTCCAGTAAGGAATCATGCGTTCGATGACATCTTTGAGGCATTCAGTCTTAGGCATTGCTGCTCCGAGATCGGCGTAGCGCGGATCGCCTGCCTGCGAATATTGATCAGTATCGTCAATCGGTGGTGGTGGTACATCGAAGGAGCGACGCCATAGCTGGAACTGCTCTTCGCCATATTGAGCCAGCGTCTCTTTCTTATCTTTGCCCTGGAGCGCCCCATAGTGGCGTTCATTAAGGCGCCATGAACGACGGACTGGAATCCAGTGACGATCAGCAACATCAAGAGCTAGCTGTGAAGTATGGATGGCGCGGCGCAATAGCGAGGTGTGGACTACATCAGGAAGCAGGCCTCGATCTTTAAGGAGCTGGCCGCCCTTCTTGGCCTCTGCCTCGCCTGCCTGTGAGAGGCGAACATCAACCCAACCAGTAAAGAGATTCTTGGCATTCCATTCGCTCTCACCGTGGCGGAGCAAGATCAGCGTGTAAGTCATGGCTTGATCTTAACTTCTTTAGATGATGTGTTCAAAGGCTTTCAGGTTCGCTAGCGATTCACCGCGCGATACGCGCCAGGCCCACTCGCGGCGGATAGCCGAGGAGAATCCCATCTCCAATAGCGGATTAAAGGAGCTATCGCTGTATTGCAGGACTGCGCCCAGAATCCGATCAATCTCTTGGTCAGTCACCGCCGTCAGAGGTAAGCGGCCTACTAAATAAATATCACCGAGTTCATTGATGGCATAAGCAACGCTATACATCGACGCGTTTTTATTGAGCAGCCATTCGTGCACTCCAGCGGCATTTTCATCTGGCTTTCGGATGACGAAGGCGTTGATAGAAAGGCTGTGGTCACCAATAACTAGCGCACAATGGGTTTGCAGTTTTTTCTCCCCAGGCAGCGTGACTAAGAAAGTTTTTGCATCCGGACGGTCATAATCTAAATCGTGAGAGTCACAAAACTCCTCAATAATTACTGCTGGATCGATCACTACTGAGCTACCCAGAGAGTTGAGCGCTTGGGCTTGGAGATCACTTCGTCATACACATCGAGAGTTTTGCGCGCGGTCGCTTCCCACCCAAAGTGCGATGCATGATCGACGGCTCCTAGTGAAAGATGAATACGTCGTTGTGGTTCGAGCAAGAGGCGAGAGATCACAGCCGACCACGCTTTGGGGTCGTGGCCATCAACGAGTGATCCCGAAATTCCATCGGCGACTGCGGTACGAAGTCCACCGACTGCGCTAGCCACTACGGGTGTTCCGCAGGCTTGGGCTTCGAGTGCAACGAGTCCAAATGATTCGCTGTAGGAAGGCACACAGACCAAATCAGATGCTCGATACCAATCGGGCAAGATCTCGCGGGCGACTGGATCGATAAAGTGCACAACATCGCTGACTCCTAGGAACTCGGCGAGGGCTTTCAAGCGAGCCGGTTCATTAATGCCACTGCCCGATGCGCCACCCATAATGATGATCGCTAATTTTGCTCGTAAATGCGGGGTATGCGAGAGCATCTCCGCAGCAGCTCGTACCAATACTTCTGGGCCTTTATGGGGTTGGATGCGTCCTACAAAACTAATCATGAGTGCATCAGCGGCGATATTGAGACGTTCGCGGGCCGCGTACTTTCCATCGGCCGGCCTGAAGCGCTGCAAATCGACGCCCGGTGTTACTACGTGAACATTGTCAGGACAGGCATCGTAGAGCGAGACGAGGGATGCTGCCTCGGCATCAGTGTTAGCAATCAGCGCACTCGCTGCTTGAACGACCTGCTCTTCACCGAGCGCGCGCGTAAGTGGCTCTGGCTTTTCGCCTTCGGCGAGTGCCAAATTCTTTACCTTTGCCATGGTGTGCATCGTGTGGACTAAGGGAATTCCGGTCCGTTCTGAAACCATCCAACCGAGCTGACCACTAATCCAATAATGGGAGTGGATCACATCGTAATAATTTTCTAACTTCCCATCGTGAAAATTCATGAAGGCAGAAGTGAGCGCACCAATCTGTGAAGGAATTTCCTCTTTCGTAAGTTGGCCAAAGGAGCCGGCTTGCAAATGGCGAACAGTGACGCCGTCGGCGATCTTCACCGAATCGGGAAGACCCGATTTATTAGCGCGAGTAAAGATATCGACTTCAACGCCCGCAGCTGCCATCTTGATGGAATTTTCCACAACGTAAATATTCATTCCGCCAGCATCGCCAGTACCGGCTTGCTCGAGCGGTGAAGTGTGGACCATCAACGTGGCGATGCGCCCTTTCATAGTGTGGCGCGCATCCCGCCTACTATCTCTGAACCGCCATAGACATTCATCTTCTCATCGGGGGTTGTGATTCCCCATTCGGCAAATGCTGCTTGAATGATTGTTCCTACCGCGCGCAAAGATCCATCGGCGATTTTTATTACCAAGGTGCGGCCATCTTCAAGCGAAGCAACGAGTACTGCTTCCATACCATCTTTCATGAAGAGGCCAGGAATTACTTGCATCATGCGTGTATTTAAGCGACCTTCACCGCCGACATATTCTGGATATTGGCGTGCTGCTGCCATGACCTCTTGATAAACCGGATCAGCCGAGACAGTTGCCATGTGCAAGGCTCGAGCCAAACCACGAACTGTTACGGAAAAGAGTGGCGCACCACAGCCATCAAAAGTCTTATTGACGACCTCTTCTCCTGTCGCCATTTCAATCTCTTTCAACACTGCCTGCTGCAGCGGATGATCAAGCGATAAATAGTTCTTGGTATCCCAATGATTGAGCGCGCAGGTAGCGAGCATGCCGGCGTGCTTACCCGAACAGTTCATTGCCAGATGTGTTGCCGGATGTGAGCCCCAGAGTTCGCGTTCGAGTGTGCCGAGCGGCTTATCGGTGGAGTTATGGAGATCAGATTCAGTAAATCGATATTCGGTCAGTAAATTCAAAATTGCATCTTGATGCATTTTGGCGCCAGAGTGGCTGGATTGAACGAGTGCTAACTGTTGGGGTGTGACTTTTAACCCGTTACGAACCATGGCTGCAGCTTGAAAAAGTTTTACGGAAGAGCGCGGGAAGATGGGCAGATCAATATTGCCTTTGCTCTTATGAACAGAGCCATCGGAGTTGAGTGCTAGGTAGTGGCCAGAGTGAACTGATTCGACCATGCCATTGCGAAGGAGTTCGGCAAGAACTTCACCTTGGTATTGGCTAAGCATCGGGTTGTCGCTCCAAGCTAGCCCAGGTATGTGATTGCAGTGTCTGTCCTTCAGCCGCCATGTCATAGGCCATGAAGAGTTCGCCTTCGACCAAACCGTAGAGTCGACTTCCAGCCGTAACAACTTTTGCAGTAGGAGTTGAATAACCTTGATCCATCGCTAATTGAATCTT
>CAIXHZ010000082.1 GCA_903919375.1 uncultured Actinomycetes bacterium
CAAAATTAATAGAACTATTCCCACCTATAGCAACAAGGTAGAGTGCAATAGGCACAAAGACAGGAATTCCCAAAAGAATGAATTCAAGGGTGGCGCTGCCTTGTTCAGATTTCGCCAGGCCCAGTAAATTCTTGCAGCTCTGCATTCCAATATTTTTACATCTAGTTTTTTGCTCAATAGGCTTTGTGAACTTTATCGGCTTAATGAGCTTGGTAACTTGAATCAGCATCATGGGTTCTCATCAACTGCAATACTCGTTGCCGAAACGAATGGAGTGCCAATAAACAATGGCGAGAGAGGCGTAATACGCTCACTCCGCCTGCCTATAAGAATTTCTCCACCTCCTGTCAAAGACCTCTTTGTGCCTTCGGAAAATGGAGTGGAGGTTCCGTAGAGTGCGGCACGAGATACATCACCTTGAACCTGATTAGTGATGGCATTGTGCTGCATAACGGCACTTGCGATCTGGATAACACTAAGGAAGAGGATCACTAACGGAATTATTACCAGTGTACTTTCTACCACACCGGATTCATCTTTCAAGAAACCCAGAATCGATACTTGACCCCTAATATTCATCGCACGGTATTCATAGAATCCAACGAATTGCGAAGTAATTGAGATAGCCGTGGTTCGGCAACAGCCCAAATAGCAGTGATCAGCCCCGTCGTCATGAGTACCACTAAAACCCATCCCGGAACGTCACCCCGCTCGTCAGTCAGAAATTCTCGGCCGATTCTTCCCACACTCTCCCTTGCCCATTTCGCGGGTGCGGAAGTTTTGATGGCAACAGTGCGCTCCAAATAGAACTGAAATACATCGTCCTTCACTCGGCTCTTTATCTGCTGGGTAGTACCGAACATAATTTCCCCTTTTCTCGCTTAAAGTTTCACTTCACTTCACTTACAGTTCTGAATTCTTTCCAGCCTTTATCGCCACTATCCGATTCGCACCTAATATTGAATCTCTACGATTGGAAATGGACCTCTGCCCCGAATTGATTCATTATTCGAACACTTCATTCCCTAATCTTGACTGGTGGGAATCTTGCTCTGCCCTTTCTCATTTTGAATTGTGTGCGAATGCGACCTGTTGATAACTGGTCATTGGCTCTTCCGTAAACAAATGTCGCTCCTCATCCTGTATCTCTTTACCGAATATCTCCGCACCACCAACAAATCCCACTACCAACAAATGCCGCCACCATCAACCATGAATGCTCGTTCCTAAAGTGACATAAGACGGCCAAAGGGCGAAGAGGATAGAAATGGGAAGAATGAGAAAGACAATAGGGATCATCAATGCGATCTCGGCTTTACCGGATGCTTTGATAAGTCGGTGACTCTCTGAATTTCGTGCCTCAACTACCTGACTCTGCAGTACGCTCACCAAAGGTGTTCCTCGCTCCACTGCCACAATAAGTGAGTCACAAAACCTCTTGAAGTTTCCCGAGCCAGATATTTTTGCAGCTGCTTCCAAAGATGCAATCAAACCCATTCCACCTCTTAGAGTCTTTGCAATTACTTCGAGACTTTCACCGAGGGATCCATGGGCTCGATCAGCCACGTGTACAAGAGCCGTACTAGGACTCTCCCCAGCCGCGATCAAAATCGCGAGAAGTTCAACAATTGCTGGAAATTCGGCCTCCTGGTTAAGAACTTCTTTAGACGACTTCCGCGAAGGTTCTTTTTGTTTCCAAAGGAAATACGAATAGCAGGAGATTGCCATCACGCCCACCAATGGAATCGATACGCCTAATGAAATGAGAATAACTACGATTGATGAACCAAGAGCTATAGATAGATCTCGTTCCTTGACTCCTTTAAGTGCTCCGGAGGCTATTCGACCAGCAGCTGGCTCCGGATTCCCTAAACCTAAATGTTTTGATCGAAATTCTTCGTGGTAGCCAGCAAGTGGATCGCGACCTTCATCCAAAATCAAATAGATTGCGTAAAGGATAAATGGTGATAGAAAAATGAGTGTCCATAATCTTATCGCCATCAAATGAAGACCCTTGGTGTAAGGGCAAGTCGCCCTACTCGTTTCATCCAGAAGTACGCAATCACTGTCGCTGCTGCCCCGCAGGCAAGTACAACCACCCCTGCAGAATCGGAATATGCCTGGACTGTGCTCGACTGTGTTGACAGTAAAAGAAGAAGAAGCCAAGGCGCAATCGCTGCCAAGATTGCAGAGTTTCGTATCCACTCTTGCTTCGCGTTTATCTCCTCACGTAGAGCTAAATTGGTTCGAACGTATCCGCTCAACGTTCGCAACGTTGTCGAGATTTCCCGACTGCCAGCGGTAAGTGAAAATTCCAAAACTTCACACACCTGATCACAAGTCGCGTTGGCAAAGTGCCCTTTGATACGCCGAATAACTGCTCGAAGCTCCTCGCCAGATCTCAGTTGCTTTTCGCATTGACTAAAGAACGCTTTAGTTTTATCGGGCCCCCGTGAAGCTAAGCCGGATATCGTCTGTGCAATTGAGAGCCCCGATTGAATTCCAGAAACCAAGTGGTCAAGAAGTTCAGGCCACAACGCCTCCAGTTTTGATATCTCCAATTCCCTCCTTCTGCGAATGACCAGCGGCGGAAGTGTTGCCGCTAACATCGAAAAGAAGAGCGCAATTGAGAAGGCATCAGTCAAGTAGTACGCAAAAGTAAAGGAGAGAAGCCATGAACCAATGATGTTAAGAAGCGCAAGCTTCTCGGTTTTTATAATAAGGCCCCTATGCATGGCCTGACCGCTTTCCGTTACCTGGCCATTTTGTAAACGTAAGCCAGATCCATTCCCAGCGACACCCAATCCCACCATTCGTGTTGAGCTCATTTCCTAAACACTCTCGCAAATTCACCAAGTCCTCGCTCGTAACAATCGCCGTCTTCTCGGAATGTGAAGAGTGGTTCTACTTCAACGCGCCCGCTCTCAATCCGCCCAGATATAAAGCTCACTTCCCTAATTCGCCTCACGCCTTTCGCATCCATCGCCACATGAACGACTAAATCAATCGCTTGCGCGACCATAGGGCCGATGAATGCATGGGTGATATTTTCACCGGCAAGAAGCGGCAGGGTCTGCAATTTGTCGATTGCATCTCTGGCGGAGTTGGCATGGATGGTTGCCATCCCTGGGAGGCCCGAGTTAAGGGCGATAAGAAGATCCAACGATTCGGCCTCACGTATTTCTCCCACTACCAGGTGGGTCGGACGCATTCGGAGCGATTCTTTAATCAGCTTTCGAAGTGGAATTTCTCCCTCGCCTTGAAGATTTGGTGGTCGAGTTTGAAGCGCCACCCAATCCGGCACTTGAGGTCTAAGTTCAAAAACTTCTTCGACAGTTATTAATCGACTCCGTGCCGAAATCGCACTGGCCAGCGAATTGAGAAGGGTTGTTTTTCCCGATCCCGTAGAGCCACTTACAAGCATATTGAGATTGGCCCCAACGGCTGAATTCAGAAATTGCGAGACCTCTTCGCTACAGACTCCAAGTTCCCGCAACTCATCAAGGCTTTTGCCTCTCATAAGATGCTTTCGAATATTTACCGCCCAATGTTCTGAAGTCACTTCAGGGATTGCCACATGCAAACGACTTCCATCTGGCAACCTGGCGTCGACAAAGGGATGAGAGAGATCAAGTCTTCGCCCTCCCCACATGAGTAACCGTTCAATGAGGTTTCGAACTTCCTCCGCAGTCATCACCAAATTGGTGAGTTGGCTAATTCCTGATCGAGCAACAAAAATTCGGTGAGGATTATTGAGCCAAATCTCTTCGATGGTTTCGTCTTCCATGAATGGAGTCAGCGGCCCAAAGCGATTGATCTCTTTCGAAGCCTTTACTGCTCGCTCTTCTTCTCGACTTATCACACGGTCTGAAGCCTCCGCCCTTTGAGCAATCGCACCGACCGAAGAAGTTCGAACAACTCCATTTCGTGATTCGCTTTTCTTGACGGCATACTTCGCCTCAACCTCGGATTCATTCACATCCTCCCACCACTCTCGTTGAGTTGATGTAGCCATCGATCCGCGAGCAAGTGCAGAATCGCCAACGATATTCCCATCCAATTGCCTGTTCGCTTGTTCATCAATGGTTTGATCTGTGAAATCTTTACGACTTCCTGGAACCCAGGTCCGACCAGTGGGGGTTGACGAATCCAAATCCCCTCTAATCCCTCGCCCAATGAGTGGTCCTCGAGTTGGGCAGCAAGCGCCGAAGCACATTCCTCAATCGCATCAGCCGCTGCGATTATGGATATTGAATTACTGTTGATTGAAGCCGGCGCAGATGAAGCCC
>CAIXHZ010000083.1 GCA_903919375.1 uncultured Actinomycetes bacterium
ATCCAATTCTTGACAGTGCTCTGGCTGAGCCATTTGCACTCTGCGCAAGTGCGATGTGCGATGTCAGCGATGGTCTGCTCTCAGAACTTAACCACCTTGCACAATCATCCTCAGTTGCGATGGCCATTGATCGCCGCCTGATCGCTACCGCGCCCGGGTTTTCGGAATTGAGTGAGTTAGCCACCCAACTAGGAGTTGATATCTGGAACTGGGTACTGGCTGGTGGGGAAGACCATCGCTTACTTGCCACAACCTCTGGTGCCATCCCAGCGGGCGCGATCCTGATTGGCGAAGTGAGATCTGGCTCTGGAGTCTTTGTCGATGGGCAGAGCGTTGACGCACAGGGCTATCGACACTTTTAAATGCCGCATGTGAAAAGTATGAAGGCGTGAAAAAACCCCCAGAATAAATTCTGAGGGTTTGATCGAATCGTAGAGTTAGCGAGTAACTTTGCCAGCCTTCAAGCAAGAAGAGCAGACATTCTGACGCTTAGGGGTTGCACCCACGAGGGTACGTACGCGCTGAATATTTGGATTCCAGCGGCGGCGGGTCTTGCGCATAGAGTGGGAGACGTTATTGCCGAAGCTTGGTCCTTTGCCGCATACGTCGCAGTTTGAGGCCATGGTGGTACTCCCTTAAATCTTAGAACTGATGAATTTCATCGCGTTAAGGCACAGAGGTTACCGCCTCAGGCGCCCAAAGCGCCAATTCACGCAGGCATCCCCACAACTCAGGTGGCAAGCGGGCAAGATAGCGCCATGGCAGATATGGGCACCCCACTCAAGGCAGTGGTGGGGGATAAGACTGCAGGCGCACTCCAGAAAGGCCTGGGAATGCTCACGGTGGGCGATCTCCTGCGCCACTACCCCCGCCGATATGTGGGCCGAGGAGAACTCTCCGACATCTCGGCCTTGGTCGATGGTGATGAGACCACCGTCTTGGCCGAAATCTCCGCTTCCCAATTACGTCATGCCAATGGGCGCAAGATCTTGGAAGTCATCGTCACAGATGGCACGGCAAAGATGGCACTCACCTTTTTCAACCAGCCCTGGCGCGAGAAGGAGCTGCGGGTGGGTCGGCGCGGAATGTTCGCCGGCAAAGTCTCCTTCTTTAAAGATAAGCGCCAACTCTCCCACCCGGATTATGAATTGATTCCTGATGGCGATGACGAAGACGCTGCTATCGCGAATTTTGCCGGCAAATTTATTCCGGTCTATTCCGCAGTTTCTAAAATGCCATCCTGGAAAATTGAAAAGTGCGTGGCTCTTGCATTGGATAGTCTCGATGAGATACCCGATTATCTCCCTGCAGAAATTGCGCTCGCACATGGCTACCCGTCGCTGCACGAAGCGCTGCGCACTATCCACCAGCCTGAATCACGCGAGGCAGCCGATTTAGCTCGAGAGCGCCTAACTTTCGACGAAGCACTTTTGTTGCAATTGGTCTTGGCCCAGCGCAAAGCTGAATATAAATTATTGCGAACTTCCCAGCGAAAGTTTTCCAGTGATGGTCTGGTTAAAGTTTTTGAAGAGAGCCTGCCGTGGAGTTTTACTGATGGCCAGCGCGAAGTGAATGCGGAGATTGAAGCGGATCTACAAAAGCCACACCCCATGCATCGATTGCTCCAAGGTGAAGTAGGTTCGGGAAAGACCGTTGTGGCACTTCGAGCGATGCTCGCAATTGTCGATAGTGGTGGCCAAGCTGCGTTGTTAGCTCCGACTGAAGTCTTGGCACAGCAACATTTTGCAACGATGAAGAAGATTTTGGGACCGCTGGCCGAACGCGGGACGCTCGGTGGCTCCGATCAAGGTACGCAGTTGGCGCTACTTACTGGATCCATGAA
>CAIXHZ010000084.1 GCA_903919375.1 uncultured Actinomycetes bacterium
AGCTTTCGAAGTGCAGTGCCATAATAAGCAGAGCCTACCTGCAACTCTTGCGGGTGAAAAAGGAGCCAGCCATGCAGATCTACGCTCATCGCGGGAGGCAGCGCAGAAATCGAGATCGGTGGCTGGGCCAGACATTGCTACGTAGCGGATGTACAGGGACTTCCCAGCAATCCCTCCCTGTGTGGAGTAAGCGGTCAGACCGCCATCAGAGTTGAGGAGGTTTGCTACCTCGCCGTTGAGGCCGGATATGCGAAGTTGGCTACTTAAATCCCCGGCCACAAGCAAGGAATCCGACGGCGAAGGGTTAGGAAGACGCTTATTGAGGATATCGAATCGCAGATTATCTGAACTGATGCAGGCCAACGTGTATTTCGAGCCACTGAAAGCGATCGAGGGCAGAGTCATCTGAACCGCTCGTGGATCAACATTGACCAAAGCTGGAGCATGAGAGATATAAATCGGCTGATCTTTGAGGGCATGGACCGGATCTGGGCTCGCAGTCGTGGAATCGGCCAATGGAGACGGAAGGGCGACCGGAGTGGGGGAATCTGAAGGCGTAGGCGAGGCCGAATCGGTAGGCGCCGGAACTGTCGCCGAATCTGCAGGTGTCGCCGGATCGGTGGGGCCAGTAGGTGCCGAAGGATCTTCTTGGGTTACAGGTGTTGATCCCAGATCTTGAGCCATGGTGGGAACGACAGTAGAGAGAAAGAGGGCAATCAGAGCGAGAAAGGAGAGCCTAATGGCGAGCCTGCCCGTGCGCGATTGTCGATCCATAAGATCGTGATATCGCTCTTTGAGGCGCTCGAAGTACATGGTTTAAATATACCTATCTATATCTACTTGGTCACGGCCGAAGTGGTCGAGGTATTACTGGTCGCTGCCTTATTTGAATGAATAAAGGTGATGAAGCCCACCTTCTGCATCTGGACGTAGACATCATGAGCCAACGCCTGATCTCCTACTCGAGCGGCATAGGCCGCAGCCATCTTCAAGAAATCCAGCCGGTAAGGTGCCTGATCCTCCAGCGCCTTTACTTGCTCACCTGCACCCTTCATATCAGCATTGATCCAATCGAGTTGGAGGAGAACAAGTCGAGCATTGATACATCGTGGATGTGCTTGAAGTTCAGCAATTGCAATATCAAATAGGCCTTGGTTACCTTGATTTTGCACAATCGCAGCAGATTCATCCCAGAAGCCCGTGCATGGCAAGTAACTGGATGGAATGTAATGAATTGTGGCCTTTGGATCGCTGACTGATTTTTCATTTGCCGACATAAAACTAAATAGTGCAATCGTGAAATTTGTAGCGACGAAGAGCACTATCGCCGCACTCACACCTGCAAATATTCGAAGCGCAAGCGAAGTAATGCCGCGCTCTCTAATTTCTGCCGCTAATTCTTCTTCACGTTCTGACTCTGTCGCATCTATTCCATAACTAAAGCCAAAGAGGTCGCGATACGCAGAGCCGACGATAAATCCTGCCAACGCCCAGAAGAGGTACTTATTGGGAAGGGTGATGGGGCTGACTGCTGAATTTGTGAGGAAAACAAAGAAGTATGCTCCGAAAGCAAAGTAAACCTTGCGAAGCCGTGGGTTTCGATCCCACAGAATAATTAATGATCGAAGTAGAAGCGCAATGAGCAGCGCGAAGGCCAGAGTACCTACTATTCCAGTCGTAGCAAGTGTTTGAACATTGGCGCCATGGGCATCATTGGATAGCACTGTTGAGTAGTTCTCGACAGATCCAAAGGTGCGATAGCGCTCATAATAATTTCCATACTGATCGGGACCAACGCCAAATAGCGGGTGGCTAAAGAATTGGTTAAGCGCTGCTACCCAGAAATCACTTCTAATCTTTACCTGCACATCATTGCCCAGGACCGGGATAAAGCTGCCGAAGAATGGCATCAAGAAGATTCCTTCAATCCAAATAAAGAATCCGATTGTGAGATAGCCGGTACGCGCGTTTTGCGATAATTGGCGACGTGGAATTCGTTTCCGTGCCAGAAAGAGCACCACGGCCATAAGTAATAGCGCGAGGTCTACGAAAGATTGACGGCGACCTGCCAAGTACAGACCGTAGACACTAATCGAAGCTGAAATTCCGATCAGAATCTTTTCGCGACGACTGGAGTTGATTCCCAAGATAAAGAGAATCGGCATGGCCGTTCCCACAAATGCGCCGTAAAAATCAAGATTTCCCAAGGTAGCAACAATGCCCACATCGCCAGGAAAGGCGAGAATTTTGTAGTACTGAAGGATTCCGTAAAGCGCTAAGAGTTCAGCGCCAAGTAGGTAGAGCCAGAGCAACCGGCGCATGGACTCCCAATTAAATTGCGAGTGGAAAGTCGATACCAAGAGTAGGCAGATCAGTGAGAGTACGCCGACATAGCGCCCGGTCTCCCCGACAAATGAGGCAATGGGAGAGCTGCTCAGGAGTGCGGAGATGACCTCGGCGATAAATACAAACCAGATTAACCAGATCGCTTTGCCACCGATCTGAAATTTCTCTGGACGAAGCAAGATGTAAACCGCAAAACAGGCGGCCATGAGAGAAAGTACGATCAGGTGAACTGGGGTGTTCTTATCAAAGGCGTGGCGGTAGATAAAGGTCGGGATATGGCTGGAGGCCAAGAGAATAAAGAGTGCGCCAGTTAGTATGACGAGGCGATTTTCTTTGAACCTGGCTATCAGCATACGTAAAGTATAGATGGCTAAATTACTGGACTCCCGCGGCAGCCAATTCACTTGCTAGGCGGGCAGCGAGTGCCGGCTTTACCTTCCACATCGCCAATAAAGAGGTGTATCGATCGATCTCCTCCGAGGGAACAATTGCGCCAGTCTTAACTGCACGAATCATCAGATTGCGGGGCGTGTGCTCTCCCCCGACGAACTCGATTGCCTCCACCCGATAACCGAGAATACGGAGAATTTGGGTGCGAATGGCATCGGTCATGATGTCGACCAGGCGTTCTTTAAGAATTCCTTGGCGAGTGACGAGCGACCATGGTTCAGGGATGTCGGTGAGTTGCGCCTGCATATCATGGTGACAGCACGGGGCGGCCAGGATTAATTCGGCGCCATTCTTAACAGCCCAAGCCAGGGCATCATCGGTTGCGGTGTCGCACGCATGAAGCGCAATTGCGACATTCACATCAGTATTCTTCGTAGCGGCAATCTCCTCAGCGCGAAACTCGATGGAGCCAGCAATTCCAAGTTTTTCGGCAATCTCAGAATTTCGCTTGCGCGACGCTTCGCGCACATCGATGCCGACAACGTGGATATCCATATTTTGTGTACGAAGATATTGGTGGGCAGCGAAGGTCAAATAAGCATGACCACATCCCAAGTCCACGATCTGCAACGGCTTCTCTGAAGTTGGGGCAGCGATGTGGTCTGCTTCAAGTGCTGCGCTGAGCGTTGGAGTGAGAAGTCGAAGGAATTCTTCTACTTGCATAAATTTATCTTGGCGCGTCGGTTTAACTGTGCCATTTTTATCGGAGATACCAATTTCAATCAGGAATGGATCCGAAGGATCGAGCAATCGATTCTTTTTGCGATCGTGATCAAGGTTCTGCGTGCTCGTTGATTTCTTCTCACTGACGAGCGCCTCACCTTTTTTGGAGATACGGAGCGAATATTCAATTTCGGTAGTCTCCACCAAAATATTTGCAAAGCCTGAATTCAATAATTGTTCGACGGAAAAATCCTTAGGTACATAGTTTTTCGTCGTTGTTGCCCGCCCATCATTACTCATCACCTGAATGAGTAGATCGTCCTTAATCAACACGGGGCGAATGTCCACACGTTCTGCTGGTGCTTCCATGTTCCGCCTGCGCCCCGAGAGCACGCCCCGTACCAAAGTTGTGGGATCAATAAGCAAAGCCGCTGCTTCGCTCAAGGCGAGATCCAGCGGCTTATGCACGAAGGTAAGACTTAGGTTTTAGAGTGATGCGAGTGCTTCATCGAGAACGCTCATTGCGTCTAGAAGAAGTTCA
>CAIXHZ010000085.1 GCA_903919375.1 uncultured Actinomycetes bacterium
AACTTGATCTGCACGCTTATTCGCTGCAAGTTCGGCAAGAATGTCAGGATTCTTCACAAGGGAAATTTCCTTCAGATCGGCTTTACCAATTTTTGTATGCGAAGGGTTTGCGACTCGAGCATCCGCTACGGCTGCTGCCATAACTAATAGGTCCGAGGAGTCGAATACATCAGCCAGGGCCGCATGCATCTGCGCTGCACTTTCCACGTGAATCATTTCTACGCCCTCGATATCAGGAAGAGTCGCATTTGCACTCACTAAGGTTACGTGCGCACCTCGTGCAGCTGCGGCCTCGGCAATCGCGTACCCCTGCTTTCCGGATGATCGATTTCCGATATAGCGAACGGGATCGATGATCTCCCGAGTACCGCCAGCACTGATCAATACCCGTTTACCTGCGAGATCGCGTGAATCGTTCCAGAAATTTTGACTCTCCTCGATGATTCGCTCAGAAGTAGGAAAACGTCCTGGACCTTCATCGCTACCGGTCAATCGACCGGAGTCCGGCTCAATCACAAGGTGGCCACGGGATCGAATGAGCGCAACATTGCTTTCCACCGCAGAATTGCCCCACATCTCAGGATGCATTGCGGGAACTAAGACCAGTGGCGCAGATGAAGCAAGCACAACATTGGTGAGCAAATCATCGGCTAACCCATGTGCAATCTTTGCCAGAAGATCTGCAGTGGCCGGGGCGATAATGACATGGGCGCTCTCTCGAGCTAATGAAATATGAGGCACGCTGTGAACGTTGTTCCAGAGATTATCTGGCACTTCTCGACCGGAGAGCGCTTCCCAGGTCGCCTTGCCGACGAAATTGAGACTACTTCGGGTGGGAAGTACAGTCACGAGATACCCGGCATCTTGCAGGCGACGGAGTAACTCTGCCGATTTATATGCAGCGATGCCCCCACCGATTCCGAGAATTATCTCGCGACCGCGTGGGGGCATGACGTACTTCTAAAGATTAAGCAGTGGGCTCTGAGCTAATTGGCTCAAGATTTTCGATGGTCAAAAGACCTTCATTGATTTCACGAAGAGCAATTGAAAGTGGCTTTTCGTGAACATAGGTCTCAACAAGTGGACCAACATATTCGAGAAGTCCTTCACCTAGCTGTGAGTAATAGGCATTGATCTGACGAGCGCGCTTGGCCGCATAGAGAACGAGGCTGTACTTTGAGCCTGCAGCTTCAAGAAGATTATCGATGGGTGGATTGGTGATGCCATCGGTTGATGAGAGTGTTGACATGGTCGCCTCTTCCCGTAAAAAGTCTTAATTCAAGCCGGAGCCCGCCTGATGGGCAGAGGCCAAGGATAGCAGGGATTGCGCGACCTCTTCGACGGTGCGATTTACCAGGGTGTGATCAAACTCCCCCGCGCACGCCATCTCCTCTTGTGCCAAGGCCAAGCGAGCCGCTCTACGCTCTGGTGAGTCCGTGCCGCGACCGGTCAGCCGCTCCACCAACTCCTCCCAGCTAGGGGGTGCAATAAAGAGAAGGAGGGCCGAAGGTTGAGCTCTTCGAACTTGGCGGGCGCCAGCAATTTCAATCTCCAACAAGACATGTTTACCGAGCGAAAGCCATTGGTCGACCGGCTCGCTCGGCGTTCCATAACGATTTCCTGCGAACTCGGCCCACTCTAAAAAGGCGCCCTCGGAGATCATCTGATCAAAGCGTTCATTACTCACAAAAAAATAGTCAACGCCATCAACTTCACCAGGGCGCGGTGATCGCGTAGTTGCAGAAATACTTATCCAAATAGAGGGATGATTGCGCAAATGCGCAGTGATGGTGCTCTTTCCCACTCCACCCGGACCCGACATCACGATCAACGTTCCTGATCGCACATCGCTCTTGGTCACCGATAACTCATTTCTCAATCGAAGTAGTTGAGCCGATCCTATCCCTTGAATGCGCCGCGTTGGTGAGATTCCGATTCGTTCCATCAAGGTATCGACTCGCTTATCTCCAATTCCAGGAACAGCTAAGAGAAGTTCACGAACTCGCATCTTTCGAATGCTCTCGCGTGGATCATGAATGGCGTCGAAGATAGTAATTTCCCGGGCGCGCAAGCGCTCCTTTGTTGTAGATCGGTCGCGACGGGCAGCAATCGCCGCCTGCCCTGCTCGGGCGCGATCGGCTTGCGACAACTTCGGGGGCAGATTAGCCATAGATACTTGCGAGAATCTCTGCAGCAGCTCGATTCATAGCCTCACTGCCTTCTTGCCACTTCCCAGAAATAGGGCGGCCGATGACCAAATAATTTGCGCCCGCAGCAATGGCCTCCGGTGGCGTCATTACTCGCTTCTGATCACCTAGCGACGCTCCTACCGGTCGAACTCCTGGGGTGATCAATTCGATCTCCGCTCCCACGGAGCCGCGAATGGCAGCGACTTCAAATGGCGATGAGACGATGGATCGGGCGCCACGTGCGGAGGCAAAAGAAGCCATCGCAAGTGAACTCTCGAGCGCTCCTGCAGCGAAGCCAATTTCAGAAACTTCAGGCTCGGAAAGCGAAGTCAAGATGGTCACTGCAGTGATGGATATATCTGGTCCAGCCTGTGCAGCCGCTTCAACCATGGCTGAGCCACCGCCAGCATGAACTGTAAGAAATTTTGGTGCAATATCTACCACCGAACTAACAGCAGCAGCCACGGTGTTCGGAATATCATGTAGCTTGAGATCGAGGAAGAGATCGAAGTCGCCCGCTTCACGAAGCGCAGCTACACCTTGTGCTCCAAACTTCAGGAAGAATTCCAGTCCAACTTTGTAGGTATCGATCGAACTTCGTGTGGCGGCGATCCATGATTGGGCTGTAGAAATATCTTGCGTATCTAGCGCAAGAATAATCGGAGATTTCACGGGCTACTCTTCTCTGTGAGCAAAGCCCACTGCTTCGGTAAGTGAATTAAATCCGCGGGCAATCAACAGCTCTCTCAATTCACTCTTTATTTTCATAGCGGCCGTAGGATTTCCAAAACTTGCAGTGCCGACTGAGATGGCCGAGGCGCCTGCAAGTACTAATTGAAGTGCGTCATTGCCGTTGGATACTCCACCCATTCCCAAAATACGCACGTGTGGCACTCGAGCGTGAACCTGATAAATCGCCCGAACTGCTATAGGTCGAATTGCTGGACCGGATAGGCCACCGGTTTTCCCAGCCAACCGAGGTCGCATGGTATTTGTATCGATGACCATGCCTAGAACAGTATTAATCAAAGCAAGTGCATCTGCACCAGCGTCAACTACTTCTTCGGCGATCATTGCAATATCTGTAACATCTGGTGAAAGTTTGGCAATGATGGGAAGCTCGCCGCCAATATTTCGGCGAACTGCTTCAATGGCAGCGCGCGCCGTATCTGGCTGACAGGCGAAGACCTGACCGCGATTTTCTACATTGGGACAGGAAATGTTGACTTCTAGGGCGGCGATAGACGGGATTGCTCTGAGTTTTCTCGCGAGGACTGCATAATCCTCCACACTCTCCCCCGCTATGCTGACAACGATTCGTGCACCTTGTTCAACCAGCCAAGGAATATCGTTTTCTAAGAAGAGGTCTATACCAGGACCTTGCAGGCCAATCGAGTTCAACATTCCACTCGGAGTTTCAGCCATGCGCGGAGTTGCTCGTCCGGATCGAGCTTTGAGCATGATCGATTTAGTAACAATCGCCCCAAGCTCTGGCAACGGGAAGAATTGCGATAACTCTTTACCTGAACCAGCACAACCCGAGGCGGTGAAAATTGGGTTGGAAAAACGTGTACCACCCAGGGCGGTGGAGAAATCAAATGGAAGTGAAGCGGTGAAATTATCCATTACGCACCCCATGTCCCTTCGGGAATTGTGCGGGAGCTATCCCAGATTACTTGCGAACCATCCATAACGGGGCCATCGATACAGGATCGCAGCATACGAATTACGCCATCATCACCTTTCACGGGGATGACGCATGTCATGCAGACGCCAATGCCGCAGGCCATAGACTCCTCAACAGCAGCCTGATTCATGATTCCAAAGGAATCGGCAATCTCAGTGACGGCCTGGAGCATCGCCATCGGACCGCACGAATAAACGATATCGATCTTATTTTCGTCAATGATTCCAGGAAGGACATCAGAGACTCGACCATGTATACCCACGGAGCCATCGTCAGTAGTTAAGGTGAGTGAACTTACCGAACGCTTTCCCTCGAGCGGAGCATAAATCTTGTTCGATGAACTGGCACCTAAGACCATATCCACTCGACAGCCTCGCGCCTTGAGAATTTCTGATAACCCAAATAGCGGTGCACTTCCATATCCTCCACCGACGAGCAGTGCGCGAACCGGCTCCTTTGGAATTCCGAAGGCAGTTCCGAGCGGAGCAATCATGTCCACGAATTTGCCGACACCTTGCTCAGTAAGCCAACGACTTCCGCCACCGAAAGGAGCAATAACCAATTCGATTAACCCAGACCCGTTACCACGATCCGACGCGCGATAAATCGCAAATGCACGTCTAAGAATCATAGGTGAATTCTCACCACCTACTGCGATAGCTACGAAATTACCTGGCCGAGCCGCCGCTGCCGCGCTGCCTACGTGAAAGACGATGTGATGATAGGCGCCCACTTTTTTATTGCTCATAATTTCGGCCTGTACTTGAACGGCTGCGGAATTGATTTTACTCATGGATTGCCATCCACTCTTGAACCGAACGAATACCAAGTGGCTTGCTCTGTAAATCTCGAATTCCTGCGACTGCCGCCCTAAATCCAGCAACGGTGGTAATGCATGGGACAGACCGTTGAACCGCAGCGGTGCGAATGAGCCAACCGTCTTGCTTGGAGCCACGTCCCAGTGGCGTATTGATGACCAAATCGATAGAACCATTATGAATTGCATCAACTGCAGTCAATGATCCATCAGCACCAATTCCCTCTGAGTGCTTTCGGACTTGATGCGATGCAATTCCGTGATCAGCTAGGAAATCATGAGTTCCCGCGGTGGTTGTCAGGGTGAATCCCATTGAAACGAGATCCCGAGCCGGCTCAACTGATCCCGCCTTATCTCGCTCGGATAGCGAGATGAAGATATTTCCTGAAGTGGGCAGAGCCCCGAATGAGGCGATCTGCGATTTGGCAAATGCTTCACCGAAAGTATCAGCGATACCCATAACCTCACCCGTGGATTTCATCTCCGGTCCCAAAATCGAATCAACTCCAGTGCCATCGATTCTTCTAAAGCGATTCCACGGTAACACCGCTTCCTTGACGGAAATACCATTAGCAACACCGTCGCCAGAGTCAGGAAGTACACCAAGCGCCCGTAGCTCTGAGATGAATTTGCCAGCCGCTATCAGAGCCGCGGCCTTCGCCAGTTGCCGTCCGGTGGCTTTACTCACAAATGGCACCGTGCGAGAGGCTCGAGGGTTTGCTTCGATCACATAAAGCTCTTCGCTGGGTTGACCATTGTCGGTAATTGCAAACTGAATGTTGATGAGACCGCGAACGTTCACTCCCCTGGCCAATTTTTCAGTCGCGCTGCGAATCTTCTCCTTCATATCGGAGGTGAGCGAGTACGCTGGCAATACGCAGGCAGAGTCTCCAGAGTGGATTCCCGCTTCTTCAATATGCTCCATAATTCCGGCGAGGTATAAATCTGAACCATCGTAGAGCGCATCCACATCGATTTCGATTGCTGAATCAAGGAAGCGATCGATAAGTACCGGGTGATTAGGGGTGATCTCTGTTGCCTTCACGATGAACTCTGAGAGTGAAGCATCATCGTAAACGATCTCCATGCCACGACCTCCGAGAACGAAGGAAGGCCGAACAAGAACTGGATAGGTGATATCTGAAGCAATTTTCACCGCTTCTTCAAAAGAGTTCGCCATTCCAAATTGCGGCGCTTGCAGATTATTAATCCGCAAGATTTCACCAAATTGACCACGATCCTCTGCTAGATCAATGGCGTCAGGTGATGTTCCGAGAATTGTGACTCCAGCATCCATCAAGCCGCGAGCTAGCCCCAACGGAGTTTGTCCGCCAAGTTGAGCGATGACGCCAACAACCGGTCCAGCAAGTGTTTCGGCATGAATCACTTCGAGGACATCTTCCAAAGTGAGGGGCTCAAAATAGAGACGATCCGATGTGTCGTAGTCCGTGGAGACTGTTTCGGGATTGCAGTTGATCATGATCGTCTCG
>CAIXHZ010000086.1 GCA_903919375.1 uncultured Actinomycetes bacterium
CCAGAAAGAAGAGTTGAAGTAATCTTCAACCCTCAGATTCTTAAAGGAGCACCACAATGGCAAGCAAGTCCGCGGATGTACGCCCAAAGATCACTATGGCCTGCGTAGAGTGCAAAGAGCGTAACTACATCACCAAGAAGAATCGTCGCAACGATCCAGACCGTATGGAACTTAAGAAGTTCTGTCCACGTTGCAAGTCATCGACCGTACACCGCGAAACCCGCTAACTGTGCTCGATCCCGATCTCATCGGGCGTACCTTTCCAGGTACGGAAACCACCCTTGTCTCGCAAGAGTCAATTAATTCTTTTTCTGCTGCCGTGGGTGAAAGCGATTCCCATGTTGCACCTCCCACTTTTGCTATCTCAATAACGCTCGATCAATCTCAAAAGCTCCTACAAGAGAGCGGCTTAGATTGGACTCGAGTTGTTCATGGTGATCAGCGCTTTGATATCAAGCGCCCCATAGTTGCTGGTGATTCCCTTATTTGTTCGAGCACCATTGAGAGCGCTCGCGTCATGGCTGGAAATGAGATCGTGACCGTTCGATCCGATCTTCACTCAGGCACCGAACTTGTTGTCTCGACCTGGTCCACATTGGTGGTTCGCGCATGAACACGTTAACCGTGGGTCAAGAGTTGTCACCTACGACTTACATCATTAATCGCGCTCGCTTAATTGAATATGCCAACGCCAGTGGCGATCAAAACCCCATTCACCAAGACGAGGTGTTCGCTAAATCTGTCGGTCTCGATGATGTCATCGCCCACGGCATGCTCACGATGGGCCTTGCTGGTCAATACCTTTCTGCTATTGCGGGATCGGCAGCTGTGCGCGAATTTTCAGCACGGTTTACTAAGCCAGTAGTAGTACCTGCCAATACTGATGTCGAGCTAATCGTCAGTGGCAAAGTTGCTGCGATTGAAGGTGGCGTTGCAAAGATTGAGATCACAACAATGTGCGGAGATGTCAAAGTTCTTGGAATGGCTAAGGCAAGTATCCAACTATGAGCACACCAGCTGAAGTTGAAGCGATTGCGGTGGCTCGAAAAGCGGCGCGCGAAGCAAAAGATTTTGCTGAAGCTGATCGCCTACGCGATCAAGCGCTCGCTCTGGGATATGAAATTCTCGACGTTGCCGGTGGTTTCGAATTTCGCAAAAAAGCGCCATTTATCTCAGTGAAGCGAATCGGCGATTTGCGATCTATTACCGATCGACAATTTACTGCCACAGTCACCATGATCATCGATGGCTTTACTGAAGATGCCGCCACCTGCATCAAAGCTGTTCAAGCTCATACCCCAAAAGATGTTGCGCTCTTTGCCCTTGTCTGCGGCGAACCAGATACCGCTCCACTGGGGTCGCTACTTAATGATCGCACCTTTATTTATCAAGTCTCCGATGGCTTTGGTTGGGGCGAAGGCGCTAACACTTTGCTTAAACTCGCGCCATCACCGATTGTTATTCTGATCGATCCCTCCACCATCTTTACTGGCGATGCCGCTACACCCGTGATCGAACAATTGCACAGTGGCGAATTCTCAGCAGTTGGCTGGAAGGGCGGTCTGGTCAATATTGATGATGAGTGGCGCAGCGTGGATGACAAGGGCCCTGGCGAAGTTGATGTCCTCTTTAGTTATTTCATCGCTATGCAGAAAGAGCACGCACTCGAAGCGGGTGGCTTTAATGTGCGAGCAACTTTCTACCGCAATGCCGATATCGAATTCTCACTTCGCCTTCGCCAAGCCCATGCCCGTCTCTGGCAAATGGATCTACCGCTTGAGCAAGCCCGCCATCATGGCTACTACGACAGTGACCTGACGATGCGCGATGAACAATCCAAGAAGACTTACGATCGAATATTGGATCGCTTCCGCGGAAAGAACGAAATTCTTACCCCTCGCCGTTAATTCCCTATAACCTTTCCTTATGTCTTTGCTCTCCAAGTACACCACCTTTCATCTAGGTGGCCCAGCAAAGACCTTTATTACTGCAGCCACCGAAGCCGAGATCATCGCGGCAGTAGGTACGGCAGATGAAGCAGGGGAGCAGGTGCTCATCCTTGGCGGCGGATCAAATCTCTTAATTTCCGATAGTGGATTTGATGGCACTGTTATTCATATTGCAAGTCAGGGAAATAGTTATGAGATCGATGCCTGCAGTGGCGGCATGCTTGAGGTTCAAGCGGGCGAAGATTGGGATGGCTTCGTGCAATTCTGCATGAAGTTGGGGCTAGCCAATCTCGAATCCATGAGTGGAATTCCTGGCACCGTCGGGGCTACTCCCATTCAAAATATTGGCGCCTATGGCCACGAAGTCGGAGAAGTCATTGCCCGTGTTCGCGCCTATGACCGTCACGATAAAGAGATAAAGATCTTCACTGCATCTGAATGTGGCTTTGGCTACCGCACCTCTCGCTTCAAAGATGAGAGCAATCGGTATGTGATTTTGAGTGTCACCTACCAATTGCGCCGTGGTGAGAAATCTCTTCCCATCGAATATGTCGAGTTAGCTAAGAAGCTAATCGTCGACGTGGGGGCTCGAGTTGAGATCGAAAAAGTTCGCGCAGCCGTTCTTGAGCTTCGCGCAGCCAAAGGCATGTTGGTCAGCGAAGGTATTTGGTCGGCGGGCTCTTTCTTCACCAACCCACTTCTCACAATGGATGAAGCAGCCACACTTCCCACCGATGCGCCACGCTATGCGCAAAGCGATGGCCGCGTGAAAACGTCGGCAGCCTGGTTAATGGATCAAGCCGGCATTGAAAAAGGTTTGAAGCATAAGGGCGCTCAGATTTCACCTCGTCACGTTTTGGCGCTTTCTAATGCAGGCGATGCCACCACTTCCGATATCTTGGAATTAAAGGATTTTGTAATAGAAAAGGTCGAGGCGAAATTTGGAATTCGCCTCGACCCTGAAGTGCAGATC
>CAIXHZ010000087.1 GCA_903919375.1 uncultured Actinomycetes bacterium
GCCAAGCAGGTAAGATTCACTCCTGCACCACCCAGCACCACAAATTCAATAATGCGCCTGTAGCTCAACGGATAGAGCATCTGACTACGGATCAGAAGGTTAGGGGTTCGAATCCCTTCAGGCGCACCAGCGTTACAAACTCTTTAAGTACTCAATTGGTGGCAATCCATGAGAAAAGCCCCCGGTGCGTAACTGGGGGCTTTTCAATCCTCCGACGAAGGTGTCAAAACTTTAGCACTTTCCACATCTCTACGTTATTCACATTTTATTAAATCTCTGAAGACCGCACCAAATTATCCACCATACATTCGCCCTGTGCGGTTGTAGCTCAGTGGATAGAGCGCTCCTTCGACGAAGGGAATGGTCGTGAGTTCGAATCTCACCAATCGCATATACATAGAGTGGTCCTCGATTCGTCGGCGAGGGCCACTTCTATTTTGAGTTTTACCACGAAAATCTCGGTTGGCCCAAACATAACTCCCGCACCTGCCTATTCGATGGGGCACGGACAGAGTTTCACTCAAGCATTCGAAAATGTTTATCGCACTACTTGGGACAAGGCAGCCCCAACATTGGCTAGAGTTGCTGCCGCGGAATACCCCGCAACTAAATAAAAGGTTAGGGAATCAGCACTGATGCGAAAACTGGTCTCCCTGCTATCTGCATTCGCCGTCATTTCTACCGTCCTTGTATTTGGTGCGCCTTCACACGCTTCAACTGCACTGCCAACAATTACAACCTGCACTAACCCAGTTAACAAAAGCCAATTCGTAATTCATGCAGATCAAAAAGGCTGCCCTCGTTATTACCTACCCGCAATTTGGCATCTAACTCCGTCGGGCTCAGCCGCTACCTTTTCTATGAACGTCTGTACCACCAAAAATGAACTACTTACCTACCAAATCATTAGAAATACCTGCCCGAAGTATCAGAACTCAAATACTTATTACCGAGTCGCTTCATCCCCAGATACGCAACAGATTCTTGCCACGACCCCTCTAAGTTTTGATGGCGTACTTCTTACCTTGTCGCCCGAAGCCCCAAGCGATATGACTGTAGAAGGTTTTCAGCTTTGATTTCTGTCGAAGGAGCTAGCGCCCGGTGTAATAAGATGTCCTAATGCCTTCGCAGGATAAGAACCTCGTAATTCGCGCCCGGAACCTCAAGAAGGTTTTCGGTGATTTCACGGCGGTCTCCGGAATCGATTTCGAGGTAACCAAAGGGGAGTCCTTTGGGCTCTTGGGTCCAAATGGTGCTGGTAAATCAACGACCATGCGAATGATTTCAGCAACGATGGAACGTACTTCGGGCGAGCTCGAGATTCTTGGATTAGACCCGAAACTTCGCGCACCACAAATTCGCTCGCACCTTGGAGTGGTTCCACAACAAGACCATTTAGATAATGAATTAACAGTTGCCGATAACTTATATATCTATGGTCGTTACTTTGGCCTCTCTCGTAAATATTTAAAGCCAAAGATGGAAGAGCTTTTGGACTTTGCCCGACTCCAAGAGAAACGAAATGAGAAGACCGAGAGCCTTTCAGGTGGAATGAAGCGCCGCCTGACAATTGCGCGCGGTTTAATTAACGAACCTGAAATTTTGATGTTAGATGAACCAACAACTGGCCTTGATCCACAAGCTCGCCATATTTTGTGGGATCGACTCTTTCGTTTGAAAGAAGATGGCGTGACGCTAATTTTGACCACGCACTACATGGATGAAGCCGAACAACTCTGTGATCGCTTGGTTGTCATGGATGGCGGAAAGATTATGGCCGAAGGTTCACCAAGCGGACTGATCTCTCAGTACTCCTCGAAAGAGGTACTTGAACTTCGCTTTGGTTCTAATCGAAATGCCGATATGGCTCCCAAGCTTGAGGCATATGGTGATCGTTTAGAAATTCTGCCGGATCGAATCTTGGTGTACTGCGCTGATGCTGAAGCGGTACTTGAGAAGGTAAACCATGACGGTTTGAAGCCGATGACCTCATTGGTTCGCAGAAGTTCGCTCGAAGATGTATTTCTTCGCCTCACCGGAAGAACACTCGTCGAATAATGAGCACCGTCTCCCGCGAAGTGACATGGCGTTCCTCGCTTTATGCGATTGAACATCGCCTCATCATTCAACGCAAGTGGCTTAAATCCATCATCCTCTTCGGTGTTGGAAACCCCACGCTCTATCTTCTCTCAATCGGTGCTGGAATTGGTTCCTTGGTCAACAAGCATTCCAATGGCGTCGATGGCGTTAAATACCTAACCTTTCTCGCACCAGCGCTCTTGGCAAATGCAGCTATCCAATCTGCGATGACCGAGACGATGTTTCCA
>CAIXHZ010000088.1 GCA_903919375.1 uncultured Actinomycetes bacterium
AGGCCGCCGTAATCGAGTTCAACAATAGATTCGGCGTGGAAAAGGCTCATCCATTCGAGTAGATCAGCAATCTCTTCTTCGATTGGTCCTTCGCCAAAGGAGTTAACAACTGATTGATGAGTGAACATACAACGTTCTTTCGCGTGGGCTATCGATGTGCGTAGAACAGTGAAGGCACCATCGTCGTTATGGCCACGGAGGCGATCCTCAACTTTAAAGAGTGAGAACCAACGCGGTGGAATCATCCATGTTTCGGAGAGAATATATGGAACTTTATCTTCGATCATTTCAGAGTTAATGGCGATCGCTTCTTCAGCGCTCTCGGAAATAAAAAATTTTGCAACTGATGGTGGCAATGTGGATTTGAAGTCGCCGAGTGCCGCCCAGATTCGAGGTGCGGTAGACCAAGGCGAGACGTAGCGCTTGCCTTCCCATTCCAAAATATGTGCACCATCTGCTTTGAGTGCAGGCGGTTCCATAACAATGGTTCGGTGCAGTGCGCGTAATTGCTCGTCGATACCCGTTGTGGCAGTAATCAGAATTGCTTGCCACCGCAATTGCTCAGCAGGAGCAAATGCGGTGATGGGTTCGTAGATACGAAGTGAGGCGACGTACGGTGTCGGACGCATTATGCGCGCGCTATGTAGTTGCCCTCTGCGAACGGATCTTCGTCATTCTCGTCAGAACTCTGGCCAACTTCTCCATGAAGCTCTTTAGAGAGACGCTCTAAATCCATTTCGTGAGAAGAGTATTTAAGGTCGCGAGCTACTCGCGTTGCTTTAGCTTTCTGCCGGCCTCGCCCCATGAGCCAGACCTCCTTACCGATATCGGTTCAATGAATTCTTCAGACGCGTAGGTTATCGCGGTTGGAAGGTGCCTTCCAACGCAGATCTCACAGAGTGACCACTTTGAGCCTGAGATTGGCCCAAATCGGCGAGAATCTCACCACAAATCCAGGAGTTCATGCCCCGGGCGGCCAAAGATTTGACTGCCCGGTCGGCATGAGCTGGGGCCACGATCGCCACCATGCCTATGCCTGAATTCCAGGTGCGCTCCATATCGGCCTGCGGGACGCCACCGGCTTCTGCCAAAAATTCCATCTCAAAAGGTAACGCCCATGTCGAGCGGTCATAGCGCGCAAAGAGGCCTTCCGGGATCACTCGAGCCGTATTTTCCGCTAACCCACCACCAGTGATGTGCGAATAGGCGTGGAGTTCCATACCCAAACCCTTGTGAAGTGCCAAGCAATCGAGTGAATAAATTTCAGTTGGGGTGATAAGGACTTCGCCCAGGCTCTTTCCGAGTTCTGGGATATAGAGATCGAGTGAGAGATTCTGCGTCTTTAGAATATGGCGAATGAGAGAGTAGCCATTGGCATGAAAGCCACTTGCAGGCATAGCAACGATCAGATCGCCGGCGCGAACCTGTTCGGCACCGATTAATCGTGGCGCATCAACGACACCAGTAGCGGCACCTGCAATATCAAATTCATCTTCGCCAAGTAGTCCAGGATGTTCAGCAGTTTCACCACCGACCAAAGCTGTTCCGGCTTTTTGACAGCCTCGCGCAATACCCGCAACGATTTCGGCGATACGTTCTGGAAAAACCTTGCCCACTGCGATGTAATCGGTCATGAAGAGCGGTTCGGCGCCGCAGACCACAAGGTCATCAACAACCATTGCGACCAAATCTTCGCCGATGGTGTCGTACTTACCGAGTGCGCGAGCGATCTCTGTCTTTGTTCCTACGCCATCAGTTGATGTTGCAAGTAGTGGACGTTGCATGGTCTTGAGCGCTGATGCATCAAAGAGGCCAGCGAAGCCACCGATATCGCCAACAACTTCGGGACGACGGGCTTTCTTTAAATGTTCTTTCATCAGCGCAACTGCGCGATCACCTTCATCGATGCTGACACCAGCGGCTGCATACGTTGCAGGAGTGGAGTTATTCATAACGATTGACCACCTCGAGTAGATGTTTGCCTGCTGATAAATCGGTAGGAATCTGAATCGGATATTCACCAGTGAAACATGCGGTGCAGAGATTATTTTCTGCAATTGTGGTCGCTTCGACCAAGCCTTCCATTGAGACATAACCCAAAGAATCGGCGCCAATGGAGCGACGGATCTCCTCTACCTCAAGCCCGGCAGCAACAAGTTCAGCGCGAGAGGCAAAATCGATGCCGTAGTAACACGGCCACTTCACTGGCGGTGAAGAGATGCGAACATGAATTTCGAGGGCGCCAGCTTCACGCAACATGCGTACAAGTGCGCGTTGGGTATTACCGCGAACAATCGAATCATCGACCACAACGATTCGCTTGCCCTCAATAATTTCGCGAAGTGGATTGAGCTTCAATCGAATACCGAGTTGGCGAATAGTCTGGCTGGGCTGAATAAATGTTCGGCCGACATAGGAATTCTTTACCAACCCTGCGCCATAGGGAATACCAGATGCTTTGGCATAACCAACGGCGGCAGGAGTTCCAGATTCTGGAACGGGGATTACAAGATCGGCTTCGACTGGATGCTCTTTGGCAAGGCGCTCTCCAACTGCTACACGAGTAGCGTGGACATTGCGTCCAGAGATTGAGGTATCGGGGCGAGCTAAATAAACATACTCAAAGATGCAACCCTTAGGTTCGGGCTTTGCCCAATGATGTGAGCGCAGACCATCGCCATCAATGGCTATGAATTCACCGGCTTCGACTTCGCGCACAAATGATGCTCCGACAATATCGAGCGCGGCAGATTCTGAAGCTACAACCCAACCATGGTCGAGCTTTCCGATCACAAGCGGGCGAACTCCGTTGCGATCGCGCGCTGCATACAGTGTGTGCTCATCCATGAAGACAAGAGAGAAGGCGCCTTTCAGTGTGGGGAGAACAGTGAGCGCTGAATCTTCAAAGTTCTTACCTTCTTGCGCGCCAATTAATGCGGTCATGATTTCGGTATCGGTGGTGGCGTGCGGTGTGTGTTCGGATTTAGCTGTTGTTCCTTCAATGCGAGCAAGTTCTTCAGCTAAATCACCGGTATTGGTGAGATTGCCATTATGAGCAAGTGCCAGAGTTCCGTGGTTGGTGGCACGTAAAGTTGGTTGTGCGTTATTCCAAGTACTCGATCCAGTGGTGCTATATCGGCAATGACCAATCGCAAGATTTCCGGTCAGAGTTGCGAGATCGTTTTCGGTAAATACTTGTGAGACTAAACCCATATCTTTGTATACAAAGATGCGCTCACCATCTGATGTTGCAATTCCTGCCGATTCTTGGCCTCGGTGCTGAAGGGCGTAAAGGCCGTAGAACGTTAACTTGGCGACCTCTTCGCCTGGCGCCCAAACACCAAATACGCCACATTCATCTTGGGGGCCTTTTTCCTCAGAGAAGAGCTCGTGGGTTAATTTGCCATCCGGGCGTCTCATGGGCTGATCCTATTTCGTCTTCGCTAGTTGAGTAAAAAGGGCTGATAAGTCGGCGCGCTCACCAGAAGCATGAATCTCACCAGTAGAGATAAGGGCTTGCCAATCGCCAGTGCCGGCAAGAAGTGAGAAGAGAACGTCGGCGTTCATCTCCACCACATTGGGAGGCGTTCCACGAGTGTGCTTGGGTCCTTCGACACATTGAATTGCAGAGTACGGTGGAATACGTAGCTCGACAGCGTGCCCAGGAGCTACTTCAGAAATTCGCGCGAGTGCATCCTTTACTCGCTGCAAGATCTCTGGATCACGCATCTGAACTATCCGAAGAGCTTCGGGAATGTTTCGGTGTGAGCTTGGGATAGTTCAGCAATCGGAATTGCTTCGCCATTAATTGTGAGGTCATCGCCACCAGTCGTTCCCAATTTAGTTAGTGGAATCGAATACTTGGCGGCAAGGGCGAGTAGATCAGATTCGTGAGAAGGATCAATAGCAACAACTACTTGTCCTGGAGTCTCGGTCATCAATTCCACGCCTGCATCTGTAAGTGTGATGGATGCGCCAACCTTATTTTTCAAAACCATCTCAGAAATTCCGGCAGCTAGACCGCCATTGGAAATATCGTGAGCAGCTTCAAAGAGTGGCTGACCCTCAAGTAACGCCTTTACGAGTCGGACTTCAAAATCAACATCAGCCTTAGGCGCAGCGTTTCCGATCTCACCATGAAGATAGGCCCACTCAGATCCAGAGAGATTAGAGTCCGGCGTTCCGAAGCGGTAGAGATCAAGACCGCTCTGTGAAATTCCCATTTGGGTACGAGTGCGGACATCTTGAATAACACCCAGTACGCCAATAACTGGAGTTGGGAGAATTGCTACGCTGCCAGTCTGGTTGTAGAACGAAACATTTCCGCCAGTTACAGGCAGTCCCATCTCCAAACAAATATCAGCAAGGCCACGTACCGACTCGGCGAATTGCCACATAACGCCTGGATCTTCTGGCGATCCAAAGTTCAAACAATTAGTAACTGCCAATGGTTTTGCGCCCGTTGTGGCGATATTGCGGCAGCTTTCGAGCAGCGCCAACTTTGCACCTTCGTAAGGATTCAAATACGACCAACGAGCATTAACGTCGGTCGAGATCGCAACACCCAAATTAGTTTTGGCATCGATACGGACCATTCCAGAATCTTCTGGTTGCGCCAAAACGCTATTGCCTTGAACATAGCGATCATATTGCGATGTCACCCAAGATTTATCGGCAATATTGGGGCTAGCAATTAACTTCAGGACCGCTGCCTTAATTTCTGCATCAGTAGTAGGGAGTGGAACGTTAAGTGTCTTCGCCGCGTGTTCTTTAATGTAGGCAGGCTCAGCAAGGGGACGGTTATAGACCGGTCCATCATGTGCAACGGTGCGAGGTGGTACATCGACAATCAATTCGCCATTAAAAGTAATGTGAAGATTTGTGCCATCAGTTACTTCACCGATAACTGTAGATGTGACATCCCATTTCTTGCAGATTGCTAAGAATTGTTTGATCTTGGCTGGCTCAACAATTGCGCACATGCGCTCTTGTGACTCTGACATCAAAATCTCTTCAGGTGAGAGCGAAGGATCGCGAAGTGGAACCTTCTCGAGTTGAATCTCCATACCGCCAGAACCAGCTGAAGCGAGTTCCGATGTTGCACACGAAAGGCCCGCTCCACCTAGATCTTGGATACCAATGACAAGATCGGCTTTAAAGATTTCTAGGCAGCACTCGATCAGAACTTTTTCCGCAAATGGATCGCCTACCTGTACCGCTGGGCGTTTAGTAGGTTTGGAATCGCTAAATGTTTCAGAGGCAAGTACCGATACGCCACCAATGCCATCACCACCGGTCTTGGCACCAAAGAGAACAACAAGATTGCCAGTGCCGTGTGCCTTTGCCAATTTAATATCTTCATGGCGCATGACTCCGACGCAGAGCGCGTTGACCAATGGGTTTCCCGCATAGGTCTCGTCGAAGACAACTTCGCCACCGATATTAGGAACGCCCAAGCAGTTTCCATAACCGCCCACACCAGCAACGATTCCAGGAAGTACTCGACGAGTATCAGGGGCATTGGCCAAACCAAAACGAAGTGGATCCATCACTGCAATGGGACGGGCGCCCATCGTCAAAATATCGCGAACGATGCCACCTACGCCGGTTGCAGCGCCTTGATATGGCTCAACAAATGAGGGGTGGTTATGTGATTCGATTTTGAAAGTGACTGCATAACCCTGGCCAATATCAACAACGCCAGCATTCTCACCGATGCCCACAAGGAGCGCGTCAGACTTAGGTGCTTTCTCGCCAAATTGTTTGAGATGGACCTTAGAAGATTTATACGAGCAGTGCTCTGACCACATGACTGAGTACATCGCGAGTTCTGATGAGGTAGGGCGACGGCCAAGAATCTCCTTGATGCGGGCATATTCCTCATCTCGAAGTCCTAGCTCTGCATAGGGCTGAGGGGTGTTGGGATTTTCCTGCGCAGCAGAAACAGTATCGAGAGACATTAGTAGCTCACCTTCCCGCTCAACATTCCTTCAAGAATGGAGGTAAAGAATTTCAGACCATCATCACTGGGTCCAGTGAGAGTTTCGATTGCTTGTTCGGGGTGTGGCATTACGCCGACAACATTTCCGCGCTTGTTAGAAATACCTGCGATGCCATTGCGAGACCCATTGGGATTCTTTCCCGAATAACGAAGCACGACTCGGCCCTCATCTTCGAGTTCTTTAAGAGTCTCATCGCTGGCTTGGAAAGAACCTTCGCCATTTTTGATAGGGATGATGATCTCATCGCCTTTGTTATAGCCATGTGTCCATGGGGTCGAATTATTTTCGACGATGACTTTCTGATCATCACAGATAAAGTGCAGATCAGAGTTGCGGGTAAGCGCCCCCGGCAATAAATGTGACTCACAGAGAATCTGAAAGCCATTGCAGATACCTAGGACTGGGAAGCCATGTTCGGCTGCGAGAATGATTGATTCCATGATGGGAGAGAAACGGCTGATCGCGCCACAGCGTAGGTAATCGCCATACGAGAATCCACCGGGAAGAACAACTGCTTGAACCTCTTTCAGATCGTTATCACCATGAAAGAGTGAGACCGGGGTACCACCCGCGAGTTCAATTGCGCGAAGTGCTGAGAGATCATCGAGGCTACCGGGAAAAGTAACGACGCC
>CAIXHZ010000089.1 GCA_903919375.1 uncultured Actinomycetes bacterium
AGATCGCGCCTTTGCTTTCTCTAAACTGACGTCGCCGATAGGAAGTGCCGCCGTTGTTACGTGGCCGGCAACAAGGGAGAGCTTCTTTGGAGCGCTTACCTCTTCAACGCTGCCCCACGTCTGGCATTCACCACAACGACCTACCCATTTCTGCGTACTCCAACCACATTCCACACAACGGAATGGATCTTTAGCGGGAGTAGTCGATTTAGCCATGAGAGAAGGCTACTGGTTAGGTGCGACGGCCTCGCGGGCAGCGACGGTGGCTGGATGGATCACAAAGAGCGGGAGAGAGCGTTTCTGGACTGCTGCGAGCTCGGCGCGAATGGTCTCCATTCGATTGTCGCAATAGCCCTTGAGTACCTCGTAGGCAGCCTCACTCATCAGCGCAGTGAGTTCCACTTGATTGGAGAGGTAGACCGGCTGCGAGCCATTGTGGGCTTCGGTGTTGCTGGTGCAGTACCAATCAAACTCAGCTCCGCCATCGCCCCACGCGAGGCGTTCATATTCGCCAATAACAATCACATTGATCTCTTGGTCACCTAGTTCACGCGTTTCAAAACTACGACGCATGGGAAGTTGCCAACAGACATCAGGCTTGGTTTCGACAAAGTGAACGTTCTCTTTTTGTGCGAGGTGATGGAGTACGCAACCAAATGAGCCAGTGAAACTAGGTGATTCATAACCAACGCGGTTAAGGAAGATGCAGGAGCCATCGACCATTCGAGTTTTGCGATCGTTGTCGAGACCTGTTTCAGAGACTCGAAGTTTGCCTTTACCTTTTTTAGGTTGGGCATCTTCAAAAAATTGCCACATATCTTTTGTGAGGCGGGCAGCAACTACATCGGTACGAGCTTCATCAGCCTCGTCGGTGTAGTAGGCGCCATCAGAACAACATCCAGCATTGGGTTTATCGGCATCGATACCGCAGCAACCAGCGCCGTAGATGCAATTCCAATATGAGGTCAGCCAAGTCAGGTCGCACTTATAGAGATCTTCGGGCTTAGAGGGGTCGTAGAACTCAACCCAATCACGTGCAAAGTTTGCTTTTACCTCTGGCATAGTCCGAAAGCCTAGGGCTTGGAAGTGAATAACGCACATCGCCTTCCACCTTAGGTAGGCTTGATCTATGAGCAATTGGCAGCCAACTGGCGCAGTCGGCATTTACGGTGTTGGCAATATGGGAGAGGCGCTATTGGCTGGCTTGATCGCCGCCGGCACCGCGCCCGAGCTGATCTACTTTGCCGAAAAGCGCGAGGATCGGGCAGCAGAAATTTCTGCTAAATATGGCGCCAGCCACAAAAGCGTTACTGAGATTGCCAAAGAATGCAGCACCATTCTTCTCGTTGTGAAACCACAGGATCTTGGTGGGCTGCTCGAAGGAATCAAGGGTGATCTCACAGCTGGGGCGCTACTTATCTCCTTTGCAGCCGGTAAAACTATTTCTCTTATTGAAAACGCTCTTCCTGCAGGTATAAGTATCATCCGAGTCATGCCCAATACACCGGCACTTATTGGATTAGGAGCTGCAGGGATCTCACCAGGAACTCATGTCACAGATAGCCAACTGGCCTTCACTCAAAATTTCCTGGAAAGTTGTGGGATGGCGGTAATCCTGGATGAAGCACTGCAAGATGCTGTGACTGCTCTCAGCGGATCAGGTCCCGCCTATTTCTTCGCATTTGTCGAAGCGATGGTCGCTTCGGGAATTGAGTTGGGGTTGAGTGAGGAAGTCGCAACAGCGCTCACCCATCAAACCATCCTGGGCGCAGCAGGAATGCTCAATCAATCGGGAAAGAGTGCAACTACATTGCGCGAGAATGTCACAAGCCCCAATGGAACTACGGCCGCAGCGCTTAAAGTATTGAGTGAAGGCAGATTAGCCGAACTGGTTGCGCGAGCGATGACTGCTGCCCGCGATCGCTCTCAAGAACTGGCATGAAAAAACTCGTCCTTGCACTAACCCTGGCAGCTACTTTCGCTGGCCAGAATAGTGTGGCTAGCGCTGCGACTCCTGCAGTTAAAGCTATTAAAGTATTGCCCGCAAAGCCCTTTCTTACCACCACTTTAAGTGGAGCAGCGGGGGACCAATTGGTCGCCTTCGTCACAACTCCAATCTCGATCGTGAGCGTAGGAACAGTTGAATCATCAACTGCGGTTACAGGCGTTACAAGTGGAAACAGTGATGGCTTTATTCAATCAGTGGATTACCAGGGCGCCGTTCAGTGGTCACTACATTTAGGTGGCGCAGGCGATGAAATTGCAACGGCGATCGTTAAAGATAAGGCCGGCGGCTACCTTGTTGTGGGCGCTGCTAGCGCCACACCTTTAGCGCCAAAGCCACAAGTTAATGATACTGGCGTGGTTATTAATCCCGATGGCGTGAACCTTGAGCCCATGACTTCACCACTTAATTCATTGACCCAATTAATGCTCTGGCGAGTTTCTGTCACTGGACAGTTAGTGGCAACTTCATCACTAGATGCCAAGGCAGTCATCGATCCAACAGCTATTCTCGCAACAGCAACTGGCTTGCTCGTAACTGGTGGCTTAATTGCTGGCGAAGGCGCGACTGGGTTTTCCAGCAGCATCAATCCGGTTTATCAATTCGGACCGCTCGTGACAACCACGAAGCTGCCACCAAAGCCGCTTGCTTCGATTACAAGCATAAAAGCGGGAACGATGATCTATAAGAGTTATCTCTCTGATGGCCCAATTAAGGGAATCCCCACATGGAAACCCAAGAGCGAGATTCCAGTCGTCATTGGTTATAACAAATTGGCGGCCGTTAAGAGCGCAAATTATCTCCAAGGAAAAGTTCTTGGTGCACAGTGGCAATCAGGCAAAGGGCTAGTCATTCTTACCGAACGAAGCGATGGTTTTGGGCTAACGATTATTTAGGAGCTTTGAAAGCGACGAGCTTTCCACCGGCGCCAAGAAGGGCATAGCGTGAGCCTCCAAAAGTTATCCACTCTGCGCGAGCAGATGGATCAACTGACTCAGTACTTACTAATGAAAAGGTCTGATCAGCCTTATTGATGGCACAGAGCCGCTTCTCGCAACTAAAGAGTAAGCCGCTCTTATCCTGAGAGATTGGCGCAGATGGTGTGCCGTAGTAATCGGTAGGCAAGGACTGGGGTGTGAAGCCGCTTGTTAAGTCCACCCAACGAATCTGCTCGGCATCAGGTGCAGAAATGCCGGTAGCCACCAGCCAACCGGCGAGAGCTGATTTTCCAGAGATAGAGAGTGCAACGTCAAAACCAGCGATCGTTACGCCATTTCCACTGGTATCGACTGTGGAGTAGCTCCAATCTTCCGGATAGGCGGTCTCGCGCTGAGCCAATCGAAGTTCTCCGCGCAGCGGCGTCTTATCCTGATCGACCGAGAGCACGGAGTCGTAGAGCAAGTAAATGTGATTGCCAACATTCCCAGCTTTCAGGTGGAAGCCAACGTCACCCGTGGTGCGGGCATCAGTAGGGCGATCACCGTCAACTAATTCATAGCGCCACGTTGCGCCATCTTTAACTGCGCCGAGCAGAATTCCTTGGCTCTCATCTCGATAGAAAACTTGGAGTCCGGCTGCCGTCTGCACGCAGGCGCTACTTACGCTGACATCACTCCCGGTTCGAACTCGAGCGCTCTCTTGGTAAGGCTGAATTTTCGGGCCATTGCCATCAACAATGCTATAGCTCCACTTAGCTCCGTTAAATCCGGCGTAGTGAAGATCGTGAGTGGTGAGATCGGCGTAGAAAAGATTGAGTGTCTCAACCTTTCCGACTTTACCCGTGCAGATCGAGATGTTTCCTGAGACATCATCAGCAGTCTTACCGCCGGTCGTAGCATTTCCATCCACAACTTGCTTGGTCCAACTCTTGCCATTGAACGTCGCTAACTTAATGTCGCCATTTTTTGGATCAGAGTAAGCAACTACCGGTTTTCCTTGGAAGGTAGCGGTCGCCAAATATTTTGCACTTGCAGCAGGATCAATAATGGTGCTGCTCCAAGGAGCAAGTGGAATAACACCATTTGTCGTTGCGCCATCAGAGGTGCCGAGAGCATTTTTTGCAGTGATGGTAAAGGAATATGTGCTGCCATTTTTCAAGCCAGAGATCAAGAGTGGACTGGCATTGGTAACTTGGGTAGCCCCAGTTTGATTGACTTTGATGGTGTAGGAAGAAACTTGTGAAACACGCGCATTTGCTGGTGGATCAAAGGTAATGATCGCAGATTTATCGCCCACAATTGCCAGAACGTTTCGGGGTGCTTGTGGAATACCAGATGGCGTACCAGCGGGCGGCTTTTGTAAGAGATCTTGCAACATCGCCAGTAAGAGCGAACCAGGAGCGTGGAAGATTTCACCGGGCGCGAGATTCGGAGCCATCACTGCATTTTCACCGCTAGCACCGAATGTGGCGAGGTCCAGGTGGCTGACTGATGAACCGGCTTCGTAAGCGATTGGTGTGTAGAGCTTTGGCTTGACGCCATTGTTTGCAGCCACGCCATTTATGCCAGACCAGACCAGGGTGTTAGTGAGTGCGCTGCCCAGTTCGAGTGATGGAGATGGCAAGTCCATCAAGCGGCGACCATCGGGTAGCTGCGCGTAGGCGTCGTAGGGTGTGGGCTTGGCAATATTTCCGTAACCAAAGGTGAGGTACTCGCTATTAGAGAGAAAGCCCATTCCGTGGCCAAGTTCGTGCAATACAACCGACTCTAAGTCATATCGATTATCCGGGCAGTTGCCATCAGTGCCGGTGTAAAACGTTGGCGAGACGGTGGAGTTAATGGATATCGATATTTCAGGATTCTTGGGATCAAGATCTTTACCCGCGAGCACATTTGCCAAGACAGATGCATACCAAAGATCTTTATCGGGGGCGCCAGCAAAGTTATTGAAATATTTAACAGGAGTAGCCGACGCCAAAATTGAGGAGGAGCCCATTCGATCCCATGTGGCATTTACGTTGATCGGAACTTTCGAGGTAAAACTTGCCGACCAGGCATCGACTGCGGCCTGCACTGCAGGTTGGAAAGCGGTCGGAATAGTATTGAAATCTATATTTATGGTTGATTTCTTATCAACGTGCGCACCGCGGGGATTTACTGAAGCGGTCTCATGAGCACCTTGTTTTGCTGGCGACGTTGGCGCAGCATATTCATTGACCCAGCCAGCTGAAATGGAGTGCACGCCGCTTGTGAGTGCCTGCGCTTGCGGTACTGGAGAGAGCAGACCAATCGCCACTGCCAAGCTCAGGAAGAGAGGGGAGCGGCGCATGGGAAAACGCTAGCAGGAGTCGCTATCGTCAGCCTAATGAAGATGGTCACAGTTTACGGGCGGGCACATTGCCACCTCTGTGAGGTCGCGCTTGCGACAATTGAAGGCTTTCGCCCTGAATTTCAATTTGAAATTGAGAAGATTTATATCGATGGATCGGCCGAACTTGAGGCGAAATATGGCGAGCAAGTTCCAGTTATCTTAATCGATGGGAAGCCGCACGATTTCTTCCGTGTTGATCCCAGTCGATTCCGAAAAGCAATCTCCTGATAATGAGCATAGCAAAAACTAAGAATGGCTTTGCTCCAAAAACGTGTGTTCGGTGTGGCTTGCCCTTTGAGTGGCGCAAAAAATGGGCGAAGAATTGGGAAGAAGTGAAATATTGCAGCGATCGGTGTCGTGAGAATAAATGAAGCGCATTCTCTATTTACCCTTTGATCAACTTCATAGGAAATATGGAGTGCTCAAGGGCGCTGACCCAGAATCTGATCTCATTGTCATGGTCGAGAGTGCGCGGATGGTGACTGGGGAACATTGGAATAAAGTTCGACTCTACTTTTTGATTTCCTCAGCCCGCCACTTTGCCGCAGAGTTACGAAATGAAGGCTTTACCGTTGAATATCTCCAGCACCCGACAACACAAGCTGGCTTGCAAGAAATAGCTCAACTGCATCCAGAGCTGCCTATCGTGGCTGCCGAAGCTTCTTCCTATCGACTTTCGAAGACTCTGGTCGATTGTGGCGTTGCGATAATTCCTAATGACTTCTTCCTTACGTCACGAAAGGATTTTGCGCTTTGGGCAGAGAGGCAAAAGAGTTTTTTGATGGAGAATTTCTATCGAGCGCAGCGCATACGCCTTCAAGTCTTGGTCGAAGGAAATTCACCAGTGGGTGGGCAATGGAATTTTGATAAAGATAATCGGTTACCGCCACCCAAGAATTACACCTATCCGCCTTATCTCCACCATGACATCGATGACATGGATCGAGAAGTTGCAGAGCAATTAGGAATCGAAGTCCCAGATGTTTGGGGCAGTACGCGAGCAGCAGCTTTGAAGCAATTAGCAAATTTCTTGGAGAATCACTTTGGGGCCTTTGGGCCATATGAAGATGCGATGACTTCTGAGAATTGGGCGCTCCACCATTCGCTATTGAGCCCCTATCTCAACAATGGCTTGCTACATCCCGCCGAAGTCTTGACAGCCGTATTAAAGCGCTTTGAAGCTGGCGATATACCGATCGCCAGCGCTGAAGGCTTTATTCGCCAACTCATTGGTTGGCGCGAATACGTCAATGGTATGTATTGGCATTTTGGCTCCAAATATAAAGAAGGTAATGAATTAGGAGCCACTCGCGCGTTGTTGCCGCTTTACTCTGACTCTAATAAAACGGAGATGAATTGCGTAACGGAAAATATTCAGGGAGTGGAATCCCGCGGTTGGCTGCACCATATTCCGCGCCTCATGGTCCTCAGCAATCTGGCACTTATCGCGGGCGTTAATCCTCAGGAATACTTGCAATGGATGCGTGAATCATTTATCGATGCATCAGATTGGGTGATGGTTCCTAACGTGATTGGAATGGGTGTTCATGCCGATGGTGGCGCAATGATGACAAAGCCTTATGCAGCAGGAGGCTCATATATCTCCAAGATGAGTAATTATTGCAAACCTTGTAAATACGATCCGAAGAAGCGGGTCGGCGAGGATGCTTGCCCATTCACTACGCTCTATTGGGATTTCTTAGATCGCCAC